>CAJXIK010000035.1 GCA_913054445.1 uncultured Bermanella sp. | reverse complement strand
CACCCTGCCGGGGGCCATGGAAACCCTGCTCAGCTCCATCGCCGTGGCCAGCCAATTGCCGCTAGAGGATTAACCTAGCTTGGGTTTATAGCCGCTTGATCTAGCTACCGGCGAAACCCGTTAAACCCATATAGCGCAGCCTATTATTGCCATTTCCGCTTTGCCCCTAGCACGGGTATAATACCGACCCATTTATTTCTCACTTACCCAAGCTGGAGCCAAGATCCATGGGCCAACGCACTGCTTTATATGACGCACACATCGCCAGCGATGCCAAAATTGTCGATTTTGGTGGCTGGGACATGCCCATCCATTACGGCTCTCAGCTAAAAGAGCACAACCTCGTGCGCACCGATGCAGGCATGTTTGACGTGAGCCACATGACCGTGGTGGACGTGACCGGCAGCGATGCCTGCGCTTACCTGCAATACCTGCTGGCCAACGATGTTGCCAAGCTGGCCGCAGAGGGCAAGGCCCTGTATAGCGGCATGCTCAACGAACAAGGCGGCGTGATCGACGATTTAATCGTCTACCGTGCCGATGCCTTAGGCGGCTACCGCGTGGTGGTCAACTGCGCCACCCGCGAGAAAGACTTGGCCTGGATGAACAAACAAACGGCCAACTTTGAGGTGTCGTTAAGCGAACAGCCAGACCTCGCCATGATTGCGGTACAGGGCCCTAACGCCATAGCGAAAGCTCAACAGGCGGTAGCGGCTAACGCCAGTGCGGTGATCGCAAGCCTCTCTATCTTCCAGGGCCTGCCCTGCGAGGACTGGTTTATCGGTCGCACCGGTTACACCGGCGAAGACGGTTTGGAAATCATGATCCCCGCCTCCGAAGTGGCGGCTGTTTGGCACAAACTATTGGCCGCTGGTGTAAAACCGGCTGGCCTCGGTGCCCGCGATACCTTGCGCCTCGAGGCTGGCATGAACCTATACGGCAACGACATGGACGAGACCATCTCCCCATGGCAGGCCAACATGGGCTGGACCCTCGCCCTCAAAGACCAGCGTGACTTTATTGGTAAAGCCGCTTTACTTGAAGAGCAAGCCCGTGGCATCGAATACAAGATGGTGGGCCTAGTGTTAGAGACCCGTGGCGTGATGCGTTCACACCAGAAGATCATCTTCACCGCCTCCGACAAACAGGGCGAGATCACCTCTGGCACCTTTAGCCCCACCTTGCAACAATCTATCGCCATGGCCCGTGTGCCCGCCAACGCTGGCAACGAATGTGCCGTAGATATGCGTGGCAGGGCAGTACCGGTACGCATGGTCACTATGCCCTTCGTACGCAACGGCCAAAAAGTTTATAAATAATCTTTAGTGAGCATGGGCGGGTAACCTAGCGTTGCCCACCTATGCTAACAACGGTTTTACAACACCCAACATATTTTGCCCTAGCTTGCTTGAATGGGTAAAAAGAAAAAGGAAAGAAAAATGGCGCAAGTCCCAGCTAATTTAAAATACGTTGCTTCCCACGAGTGGATTCGCGATGAAGGCAACGGCGTAGTCACTGTGGGAATCACCGACTTCGCACAAGAAGCCCTTGGCGACATCGTCTTCATTGAATTGCCCGAAGTGGGCAGCGAAGTGAATAAAGACGACTCCATCGCGGTGGTGGAATCGGTTAAGGCCGCCTCCGATATTTACGCGCCTATCTCTGGCGAGATCATCGAGATCAACGAAGAGCTAGTAGACGCCCCCGAGCGCGCCAACGAAGAGCCCTACGATGGCGCTTGGTTCTTTAAGGTGAAGCTCAGCGAAGCCAGTGAGATGGAAGCCTTGCTCAGCGCCGAAGATTACGCCGCCGCCTGCGAATAGGCCGCTTTTCGAGCGTGGGGTGAGCGATGTGGTATGAGCTGGCCCCGTGAGCGATACTGTACGAGCTCACCCCGTGAGCGATACTGTACGAGCTCACCCCGTGAGCGATAAGGTACGAGCTCACCCCGTGAGCGACTGCTTTCGGGCACAGGGTGCCCTCGTACCAACGACTGCTTTCGGGCACGGGGTGCCCTCCTACAAATGCAATGCCCCCGAAAACGCACAACATCCATCCCCGCAAACGCACAACACCCATCCCCAAAAAATGCACAACACCCATCCCCCGCAAAGGCACAACACCCACCCCCAAAAACGTACAACACCCCCCCCAAAAAAAATGCACAGTATTCACCCCCACGTGAAAGCCATTCATCCTAAATTCAAATTTCGTGAAACTCCCTGACAGCCCCCATCGCCGCTTGCTATAATTCGCGCCCTAAAATTTGCAGTCCTATACTAGTTAGTCTTAGTAGCAGTAGAACCCTTTATAAAGGCGCTAAAATGAGCACAGAAACGCTTGCACAACTGGAAAACCGTGACGAATTTATTAGCCGTCACCTCAACACCAACCAAGCCGACATAGACGCCCTATTGGCGGCGGTGGATGCGAGCTCACTGGACGATCTCACCGCGCAAATTGTGCCTGCAGCGATTTTGCGCGCGCCTTTTCTTAGCATGGGTGAGGCCGTCCCTGAACGGGAGGCACTGGCTAATTTAAAGGCCATGGTCAGCGAGAATGAAATTTTCACCAGCTACATCGGCATGGGTTACCACGACACCACATTGCCCAACGTGATTTTGCGTAACGTGCTGGAAAACCCCGGCTGGTACACGGCCTACACCCCCTACCAGCCAGAAATTGCCCAGGGCCGCCTAGAGAGCATCCTTAACTACCAGCACATGGTCATCGACATGACCGGCATGGAATTGGCCAACGCCTCCTTGCTCGATGAAGCCACCGCCGCCGCCGAAGCCATGGCGCTCATTAAACGCGTGGTACGCAAGAACAAGAGCACCACCTTCTTTGTAGACGAGAACGTGCTGCCGCAAACCATCGATGTCTTAAAAACCCGCGCCGAAGGTTTCGGCTGGGAGCTGCACATCGGCCCGGCGGTAGACGCCTTAAACGTAGAGTGCTTCGGTGCCTTGTTTCAATACCCGGCCATCGACGGCACGGTGGTTGACCTCGAAGAAATCATCGCCGTGCTGCACCAGCAAAATGCCCTCAGCGCCGTGGCCACCGACTTAATGGCCCTCGCCTTATTAAAATCCCCCGGCGAGATGGGAGCCGACGTGGTGCTCGGCAACAGCCAGCGCTTCGGTGTGCCCATGGGCTTTGGCGGCCCCCACGCCGCCTTCTTTGCCACTAAGGATGCCCACAAGCGCGCCATGCCCGGACGCTTAATTGGCGTCAGCATCGACGCCGCCGGTAACCGTGCCCTGCGCATGGCCCTGCAAACCCGCGAGCAACACATACGCCGCGAGAAGGCCACCTCGAACATCTGTACCGCTCAGGTCTTGCTCTCTAACCTCGCCGCCTTCTACACGGTTTATCACGGCAAGGAAGGCATCACCCGCATCGCCAACCGCATCCACAGGTTCACCGAGATCATGGCGGCGGCGTTAACCGACGCGGCCATCGACGGCCTCGTGGTGGTCAACCAGAGCACCTTCGACACCCTCACCGTAGAGGTGCCCAATAAAGCAGAAGTGCTGGCCCGCGCCGCCCAAGCGCGCATCAACCTGCGCACCCAAAGCCAGGCCGACGGCGCTAACTGCATTGGTTTCAGCATCAGCGAGAACACCAGCCGTGACGACATTCGCGTCTTGTTTAGCGTCATCAGTGGCCTTAGCGCCAACGCCGAAAACCTCGACATCGACATGCTCGATGGCGAAGTAGAAAGCTCGATTCCCGAGCACCTCAAGCGCACCAGCGATTTCCTCAGCCACCCCGTGTTTAACCGCTACCACACCGAGCACGAGATGCTGCGCTACATGAAGCGCCTCGAAAACAAAGACCTGGCCATGAACCACAGCATGATTACTTTGGGTTCGTGCACCATGAAGCTCAACGCCAGCGCGCAGATGATTCCCATCACTTGGCCCGAGATCAGCGCCCTGCACCCGTTTGCTCCCAAGAGCCAGACCCAAGGCTATGAAAAGATGATCAGCGAATTTGATCATCTGCTGCGCGACATCACCGGCTTCGACGCCATCTGCATGCAGCCTAACTCGGGCGCTCAGGGTGAGTACGCCGGTTTGATGGCCATTCGCCACTACCACGAGAGCCGTGGCGAAGGGCACAGAAACATCTGCCTGATTCCGCGCTCGGCCCACGGCACTAACCCCGCATCCGCGCAGATGGCGGGCATGCGCGTGGTGGTGACTAAGTGTGACGAGCAAGGCAACGTGGACTTTGCCGACCTCAAGGCCAAGGCCGAAGAGCTTAAAGACAGCCTGTCTTGCCTGATGATGACCTACCCGTCGACCCACGGCATTTACGAGGCGGGGGCCATCGAGATTTGCCAGATGATTCACGACCACGGCGGCCAGGTTTACATGGACGGTGCCAACCTCAATGCCCAAGTGGGCCTCACCTCCCCCGCATTCCTCGGGGCCGACGTGAGCCACATGAACCTGCACAAGACCTTCGCTATTCCCCACGGTGGCGGCGGCCCCGGCATGGGCCCTATCGGGGTGGCCAAGCACTTAGCGCCGTTTATCGCCAACCACGCGGTGCGCGAGATTGATGACGAGTCTAAGGGCCAGAGCGCGGTTAGTGCTGCGCCTTACGGCAGCGCCTCGATTCTACCTGTCTCCTACATGTACGTGCGCCTGTTGGGGGCCAAGGGCCTGCGCCAGTCTACCCAGATGGCGTTACTCAACGGCAACTACCTGGCCAAGAAACTGGGCGAACACTACCCTATCTTGTACACCGGCCAAAATGGCCGTGTGGCCCACGAGTGCATCGTCGACCTACGCCCCATCAAGGCCGAGACCGGCATCACCGAGGTGGATTTTGCCAAGCGCCTCATGGACTACGGCTTCCACGCCCCCACCATGAGCTTCCCTGTGCCTGGCACCTTCATGATCGAGCCCACCGAATCTGAATCTAAGATCGAGTTGGACCGTTTTGTAGCAGCCATGGTGGCCATCAAGGCAGAGGTAGATGCGGTTAAGTCGGGTGAGCTGGATGAAGAAAATAACCCGCTTAAACACGCCCCTCATACGCAGAAAGACATAGTAGGCGAATGGCAACGCCCCTATAGCCGTGAGCAGGCCGCCTTCCCGCTGCCAAGCGTTCACGCCCACAAGTTCTGGCCAGCTGTGAACCGTATCGATGATGTGTACGGCGACAGGAACCTAATTTGTTCTTGCCCCGCCATCGAGTCTTATGAAGACTAAGCCTTAAGGTGATGCCTGAAATGGCATGACTTCAGTTTGTGGGCGCTATGCAGCGCCCACAAACTTCCTCCTGTATTATTCTGATAATGCCTGACCACGCCCCCGTTTTAAAAACCTCAAATAGAAGCACTAAATATCTGCTCTGCGGATAAATAAAGTGATGTGCCCAGAGTTGCTAAATAACACTGCCTTGCAAGTTACCCTGTGAACACTCTAGCTATAACATTTGAAAATACCTCTCATTTTCATCACTACTTCCATCACCTTTTTCAACACCTTTTTCAACACCTTTTTTAACCACTTAGGGTACTTCTTAAAATTAAATAAGAATGAGTTTTATTGCCTGTTTATTTTGTAATGTTAGCTAAAAATTCATTGTGTAATTATTTTTTGGACTATACTCTGCGTGAAATTTTTAGAGACAAGGAACCACCATGCAGGGTGACAAAAAAGTTATCGAGTTGCTCAACAAATGCCTAGGCAATGAATTAATCGCCATCAACCAGTATTTCCTTCATGCCCGCATGTTTAAGCACTGGGGATTAGAAGCCTTAGATAAAATTGAGTATAAAAAGTCCATCAAGGATATGCAGCAGGCCGACAAATTAATTGAACGCATCCTGTTTCTAGAGGGCATTCCTAACCTACAAAAATTGGGTAAATTAGCCATTGGTGAAGACACACAGGAAATGTTGCAATGCGACAGCAACCTGCAAGTGCTCACCCTAAATGATTTGCGTGACACTATCGTACACTGCGAAAGCGCAGCCGATTACGTGAGCCGCGACCTACTGGCTGACATCCTTGTATATGAAGAAGAGCACTTGGACTGGATTGAAACCCAGCAAGACCTCATCAAGAACGTCTCCATCGAAAACTATTTACAATCTATGATGCACGCATAAGGGGTTTTGTCATGAAAGGCAGCCAAAAAATAATTGATGTTCTCAATGAACTACTGGCCGGTGAATTAACCGCCATGGATCAATATTTCATTCACTCCAGAATGTATGAAGACTGGGGGCTATCTAAGTTATTTGAGCGCATCAGTCATGAGATGGAAGACGAAACCGGTCATGCCGATGCCATGATTAGACGCATTCTATTCTTAGAGGGCAAACCCAATTTAGCCAAGCGTGATGCGCTCGACATCGGCAGCAGCGTCAGCGATATGTTACGCAGTGACCTTAACATCGAATATTCTGTGGTAAAAAATCTCAAGGCGGCCATCGCCTTATGTGAGATTGAAAAAGATTTCGAGACCCGTGCCATGCTGGTTAAACAGTTGGCAGACACGGAAGAAGATCACGCCTACTGGCTGGAAAAGCAACTGGGCCTCATCGACAAGATTGGCATACAGAATTACCTGCAAGCGCAGATGTAAACCACGCTTGCTGAGCGCGACACAGTCACAGTGCCAACAGAATCGTTTCGCCTTGCAGCTTTACCTCGTAGGTCTTAGTGCAACCCGTGTCGCGCCCTTGGGCCTCGCCGTCCTGTAGGCTGATCACCCAATTGTGCAAGGGGCAGGTGACTTGCTCGCCGTGTACTATGCCTTGCGACAGCGCCCCCTGTTTATGGGGGCATTGATCGCGCAAGGCGAACACGCTGTCTTTGGCGGTACGAAAGATGGCGATGTCGCCGTTCTTGGTTTGTACGATGCGCGACCCTAGCCGCGGGATGTCGTTCAGGCTGCCCACCTCAATCCAGTTGCTCATATTACTCTCCTTAAACCATGACCCTAAACGATGACCTTGAGCGGTATAAAGTCGCTAACCTCGACCCCTTCGCTGGCGCGCTGCGCCCAGGGGTCATCCTGCGAGAACGCTTGCGACGCGTGAAAGCGTTCACACAAGGCTTGCCGTTGTGGGGCGTTTTCGACTAATTCCTGCTTGATATACTTGAGCCCCACCCGCTCGATCCAGGGGGCGCTGCGTTCGTTGTGGTGGCCCTGTTCGCGATACATCTGCATGAAGGCGGCGGTGTACTCCATGACCTCTGCGCCGCTGGCGACCTTAGTTAAAAACTCGCTCACCACCACCTTCATGCCCCCGTTGCCCCCCACATACAACTCCCAGCCCGAATCCACTGCCACCACACCAAGATCCTTGATGGTGGCCTCGGCACAGTTTCTGGGGCAACCGGACACGGCAATCTTGACCTTGGCCGGTGTCCACGAACCCCAGGTCATTTTTTCGATGGCGATGCCCATGGCCATGGAATCCTGGGTGCCGAAGCGACAATGCTCGGCCCCCACGCAGGTCTTCACGGTGCGCAGCGACTTGCCATAGGCGTGACCGGAGACCATGCCGGCGTCGTTGAGGTCCTTCCACATTTTAGGCAGGTCTTCTTTCTTCACCCCCAGTAAGTCGATGCGCTGACCACCCGTGACCTTCACCGTGGGCACGTTATATTTCTCGGCGGCAGCGGCGATGGCGCGCAACTCGGCGGGGGTGGTGACGCCCCCCCACATGCGCGGCACCACAGAATAGGTGTTGTCTTTTTGAATGTTGGCATGGGCCCGCTCGTTGATGAAACGCGAGCGTGTATCGTCTTGGTATTCTCCTGGCCACTGCGCCAGCAGGTAATAATTAATGGCCGGACGACAAATATGGCAGCCGTCTTCGCTGCTAAATTTTAAGGCCGCACTCACCTGCGGGAAGGACTTTAATTGCTGCTCGGAGATGGCGCTACGAATCTCGTCGTGGCTGTGTTCACAGCAACGACAGATGGATTTTCGCTGTTTGCTTTGATTAAAGTCACCGCCGAGGGAGTCGGCGATGAGCTGCTCCACTAGGCCGGTACAGGAGCCGCACGAGGCAGAGGCCTTCGTGGCGTCGCGCACATCGTCGAGGGTAAACAGTTGTTGCGCGGCGATGGCGCTCACGATGTCACTCTTGCACACGCCGTTGCAGCCACAGATTTCGGCGTTGTCGGGCAGGTTGGCCACCGCGCTGGCCCCCTGTGTACCCGAGTCCCCTAAGTGGGCCTGGCCAAATAGCAGGCGTTCGCGAAATTGGGAGACATCGGTGCCATCTTTCATCATCTGGAAATACCAGGCACCGTCCATGGTATCGCCGTATAAGACCGCGCCCTTTATCTTGTTGTCTTGCAGCACGACTTTTTTATAGACGCCGCGTTCGGCGTCCTGAAAGATAATTTCTTCGCTGTTCTTGCCGCCGCTAAAATCGCCCGCCGAAAACAGGTCGATGCCGGTAACTTTTAATTTAGTCGACACCACCGAGCTTTCATAGTTGGCGATGCCGTACTCGGCTAGGTGGTTGGCACAGACCTTGGCCTGCTCAAACAGCGGAGCAACCAAGCCAAAGATGTCGCCCCGGTGTTGCACGCATTCTCCCACCGCGTAAATTCTGGGGTCAAACGTCTGCATAGTGTCATTTACTAAGACCCCCTTGTCACATTGCAGGCCGACCTTTTTGGCGAGTACGATGTTGGGCCGTATGCCCACCGCCATCACCAACAAGTCGGCGGGCAGCTCGCTGCCATCTTCGAAGGTGATGCCACTCACCCGTCCGTGCTGATCGCCCAGAATCTCCTTGCTGGCGGCCGCCATCTTGAATTTTAAGCCGCGTTCTTGCAGCGAGGCCTGCAACATCTTGGCGGCCGGTTCGTCCAGTTGCCGATTCATCAGCACATCTAGGTTGTGTACCACAGTGACATTCATGCCCTGCTTCATTAAGCCGTTGGCCGCCTCTAGCCCTAGTAGGCCGCCGCCTATGACCACGGCATGGGTGTGATGCTTAGCACTGGCCAGCATAATATCGACGTCGTTTATGTCGCGAAAGGCGATGACCCCTTCTAGGCCATGGCCGGGCAAGGGAATGATAAAAGGCAGAGAACCCGTGGCCAATAACACGCGGTCGTAGGGCACTTTCTCGCCGTCTGCGGTCGCGACCATTCTATTGCGGCGGTCGACCGCCACCACCTCTTTGTGGGCCCCCACCTTGAGGGTTATATTATTTTCTTCATACCATGCCAGGTCGTTAATCATGATTTGTTCTATGGTTTTTTCGCCGGAGAGCACGGGGGAAAGCATGATGCGGTTGTAGTTGCCATAGGGCTCACTGCCGAACACGGTAATGTCGTACTTGTCGGGCATCAATTTGAGCAGCTCTTCCACACAACGCATGCCCGCCATGCCGTTGCCTATGACCACCAGCTTACTTTTCATATCAAACTCCACAGGTGTGTTGACGCTATTCTGCCTCTGCTTTTCATGCCGCCGTGGGCGCGCCCTAACTGTTCGCGCCGGCGGGCTTACTCTCGGTCGCTCAGGGGAATCATGATGTGCGCATAGGGGGTGTCCTTCCACATGACATAGGGCCCTCCTTTGTGGGGATCATCTGTTATGCCAGTTAACATTTCTTTGGGCAGGATAAGCATTAAGTGTGGCCCTTCCTTGATGAAGTCTTTGGCGCTCTTGGGGTCTGGGTGGTAGGGGTCGGAGTTGCTCACGCCGCCGTCCCCCTGCAACATGTAAGACACGCCCACCTTAGTGGCGGTGTAAGGGGCTTTGTTGCCCACCGCCCCCATCATCTCCATCCAGGTGGCGTCGTTGCACATGGCGGCCATGTCATCTGGTAGCGCCTCGGGCATACAGGTCCAACCATTGCTGCCCTCTACCAAGATCTTGCCGCGATACATGATCGTGGCATCCTTGCTCACCATGGCAGGGGCCGCCGCACGGGCCTGGTCGATTAATACTTGCTGGTCTTGCGCGCAGGCCGACTGGCTTAAGCCCAGCAATAGAATACAAAGTGTGGGCAGGTAGCTCGTTAAACGAGAGTGCATCATCTTCTCCGTTTATTGTTGAAGGGGGTGAGGAAAGTGTAGACAGTTTAGGCCATAGTTCAATGAGATCAGTGGCAAATCATCGCGGCCGAGATTAGTGGTTTTAATCATTAACCACTTAGCGCTTGTAACGTATAAATCTATTGCTAGCGCCGAGTGCCTGCGCCCTTCGACTATACTTTGCCACTGTAAAACACCCTTGGGAGACACACATGATCATCGCTCGTTGGCACATACAGGCGCGTTTTGGCCACAAGCAGCAGGCCCTCGATTGCTTAAAACGCTGGCATGAGGAGGTGGGCACCCAGATTGGCTGGCACAAACAGAATTGCCGCATCCTCAGCGGTTCCATCGGTGCCAAGGAGTCTGAGATATGCAGCGAGGTAGAGCTGCCCGACCTAGCGGCCTTGCACAGCGCCTGGGAAAAATTGGCGAGCATAGATTCACACAAGGATTGGAGCAAAGAACTGGAGCCCAATATTGTCTCGGGCTCGGCCTATTGGGATGTGTACCGAGTAGAGCAGTAAATAGCCGAAGCCCGTGCCACCGCCCTCCAGCTAGCCGCTTTTGGCAAAGGCATAGGCCCCCTTAGTGGTACGCTTGATTCTATACATGGCTTCATCTGCTCTCGAGATGAGTTCGTCTATGGTGGTCGCGTGCTGTGGGTAGGTCGATATACCGATGCTCATGCCGAATTTTGCCTCTATGTTGCCAACAAAAATAGGTTGAGCACAGAGTTTAATTAAACGCTTTGCGACAAACTCTAGCTCTTCTCTTTTTTTATAACCATAAATTAGCATGGCAAATTCATCGCCACCAAGACGGGCAATGATCTCGCCTTTTCTGACGAAGCGAATAAATTTTTCTCCCAGCGTGGTGAGCACAATATCACCCGCTTGATGGCTAATATCATCGTTGATCGCTTTAAATCCATCGAGGTCAATGAATAATAATGCCAGCTTGTCTTTTCTTCTTCGTGCTAGGGACAGTTTATCTTCGGCATATTCTATAAAGTGCCGCCTGTTAGGCAAGCCTGTTAAAGAATCGTGAGACGCTAAATTCTCGGCGATATTTTTTTCTTGTATGAGGGTCAATTCGAGTTGTTTACGCTCGGTAATATCCTGCCCCTCGGCCACTAAATAGGTGATCTTGCCCGTCGCGTCTTTGATAGGGGTTAAGATGAAGCGAATGTGAATGAACTGACCATCAATAATTTGCACCTCTACTTCGCGATCAATTCTTTTTCCCATGGCACAGTCCTTGATATCCTGTGCTAATTGATCTTGCGATTCACGGCTAAAATTCCACCAGTGACAATCTTTAAAGGCCTTGCCAATAAAATCACCCTCGGATAAGCCCGTGGCTTCAGTCGACGCCTTATTCACCATTTCGACATAACCCGCAGGCGTGATCTGTGCGGTGAAAGTGGCCAGCGCATCGATATAGTCATTTAGCTTGCTCAAGTCCTGACGGCGCTGGGTGATGTCCTGCCCCTCGGCCACTAAATAGGTAACCTTGCCCGTCGCATCTTTAATGGGGGTTAATATGAAGCGAATGTGAATGAACTGGCCATCGACAATTTGTATCTCGACCTCACGGTCGATGCGCTTACCCAATGC
>CAJXIK010000034.1 GCA_913054445.1 uncultured Bermanella sp. | reverse complement strand
GACCTAAAAAAGCACTAAACCCAACTTTGATCAGGCGGACTCCACAGATTGCCCCCTGTGCTTATTTTAATGCGATTGCCCTGTGGGCAAGCGGATTGCATGTATTTAACTCCAAACCTTTGTTGATGCATCTCTAAGTTGAACTCACGCCTAGGAAAACCATGAACTTTAAATTTCTTGCCTCTATTCCCAGTTCGACCCTGTGGAGTGTGGTGCCTGTGGTGCTGGTGAGCGTCTATGGCTTTACCAGCTTTTATGGGCTGTCCTCCTTGTTGGATAATCAGGCCTGGGTGGCTCACACTCAGCAGGTGATCTCATCCACCAGTGAAATTGAGAAGTTGGTTGTTGACCTAGAAACCGGCGAACGGGGTTTTTTAATTACCGGCAAGGAAGCGTTTCTGCAACCCTATGTCGACGCTCAGCAAAAGCTCATCAAGAAAATAGATGATACGAAAGACCTAGTGAGTGACAACCCAGGTCAGGTAAAAAAAATAGAAAAGATTGAGCAGCTCATCAATGACTGGCTCGAAGAGGCCGCTCATGTGGAAATACACACTCGCCGTCAGGTGGCGACCGGCACGGTCACCGCGGAGCTGCTACAGCAACGCTTACGGGAAGGGGTCGGCAAGGGTATTCTCGATAATATACGCCAAGACCTCGACAGCTTAGATACCTTGTTTTCCGAGGCGGGCAATCACATCGCCAGAAATCTCGTGCTGGCCATCGCGAAAGATATGGTGGATCAAGAAACCGGTCAGCGGGGTTTTCTCATCACCGGCGAGGAAGCATTTTTAGCCCCCTTTACTCTCGGCGCCAGTCAGGTCAATAGCCACATAGCCCAACTGCATGATGTGGTGGATAACGCCTATGATCGGCAGATGATGCTCAACGACATGGAGGCGCTCAAGACGCTCGCGCATGCCTGGCGTGAAGAGGCGGCCAAGCCGGAAATAGCCCTGCGCGAGGCGGTTAATAACGGCACGCAATCTTTTAACACTATCTCCAGCGTGCTGAGCCAAGGCAAAGGGAAAAATATTCTGGACCGCTTCCGGAAACAAGCCAGCAGCATCAACGCCCGCTTTGCGGCGGCCAATAATCAAGAGGCGCAAAATACCTTGCTGGCCATCGCCAAGGACATGGTGGACCAAGAGACCGGCCAAAGGGGATTTCTAATTACCGGCAAACAGTCGTTTCTGGCCCCTTACATAGCTGGCAGCGCTTCATTGCAAGAAGACTTTACGAAATTGACGAACATGGTCAACCATGCCTATGGCATTCATCATGCCCGTCGGCTCATTAATCGCTTGAGTGACAATGCCAAGGCGTGGCGCGAGCAAGCTGGGCTGCCCGAAATAGCCCTGCGTAACGACATGGACAGGCACGGCACCAGCATTAATGACGTGGTGGCCTTAATCGAATTGCAGACTGGCAAGAAAATTATGGATCGGCTGCGGGTGTTGCTGGAAGACTTTAAACACGTAGAAATTAGGCTCATGGGGCAAAGGCAGGCGCAGGCCAAGTTCAGTTCAAAAGTATCCCTGTGGATCTCTGTGCTAGGGGCCCTCACTATCTTAGCCATGGCCATCGTGTTGCTGCGAGTAGCCAGCAGCTTAAGGAATAATAGCCAAAACCTAGAGCAGCAGCGCAGCCAACTAGAAGGGCAGGATTGGGTGAAAACGAATTTTTCCGTTATCAGCGCTCGGCTGTCTGGGCTGAAGGACCTGCAAGCCTGTGCCGAGGTGCTCATGAATGAACTGGTGCCCATGGTGGGGGCGCATCTTGGGCTTTTTTATCAGAGCCAACAGCATGCGGGGCAGCCAACCCGTTTATGCTTGTTAGGATCTTACGCCTATCAAGCGCATGACGATGTGCCTCAGCAGTTTTCACTGGGAGAGGGGCTAGTGGGGCAGAGTGCCCTAGAAAAAAAATCCATCCTGCTGGAAAATGCACCGAGCGATTACATTCGTATTTCCTCCGCGTCAGGCAGCGTGCGCCCCAATAATATTATGCTTTTTCCCGTTGTTTTCGAGGGTCAGCTATTGGCGGTGGTGGAAATTGCTTCCAGCCAGTGTTTTAGTCCCTTGCAGCGTGCGCTCATGGAACAGGTGGAAAATAATATCGGCGTGATCTTCAATGCAATCTTGGCGAACATGCACACCGAAGCACTGCTTAAACAATCGCAGACCCAAGAGGAACAGCTACGCTCACAGCAGGAGGAATTAACCACGGCCAACGACGACCTGCTAGCACAGACCCAAAGGCTCAAGCACTCCGAAGAAGAGCTTAAACAGCAGTCGGAAGAGTTGCAGGTCTCCAACGAAGAACTTGAAGAAAAACAGCAGGCCTTGCAGCAACAAAAAGAAAAGGTAGAGCAGGCCAAACAAGAGTTGGAAGTGAAGGCGCAGCAACTGGTGTTGGCGAGCCAATACAAGTCGGAATTTCTGGCCAACATGAGTCATGAGCTAAGAACCCCGCTCAACAGTTTGTTGCTGCTCTCCAAGAGCCTGGCAGATAATAAACAGGGCAACCTGAGCGCAGAGCAGGTGGAAGATGCCATGGTGATATCAGATGGCGGCCATGACTTGTTGGCCCTCATCAACGACATCATGGATCTCAGTAAGGTAGAGGCGGGCATGTTAAGCGTCCACATAGAGTCGCTTAACTTAGACGCCATGAGCCGCAACTTACAACGCATGTTTGATCCGTTGGCGACGGACAGGTCTCTACAGTTCGGCATAGAAATAGCCCGCAACTTACCGGCGACGATGATCGGCGACGCTCAGAGGATTGAGCAGATTCTTAAAAACCTGCTCTCTAATGCCATGAAATTTACCGAACGAGGCAGCGTTACCCTAAAAATAATGAGTCCGAGCGACGACGTGGTGTTTCAGCACGCTCGGCTCGATTCGGAGTCGGCCATGGCCTTCGCCGTTATCGACACAGGAGTGGGTATACCGCTGGATAAGCAACAGGCCATCTTCGAGGCGTTTCAGCAGCAAGACGGCTCCACCAGTCGCCGTTACGGCGGCACCGGCCTAGGGCTGACGATTTCCAAGGAACTGGCGCGCCTGCTAGGCGGCGAGATACAGGTTTGCAGTGAGGAAGGGGCAGGCAGCACTTTTACCCTGTACCTGCCTAAAGAGCTCAGTGCCGAGACGGTGGCGCAGGCCCGAGGCCGAGCCCATGACGCGCAGCACAGTGCTTCCGCCAAGGTGAATGAGGGCATGCTAGCGCCGCTCAGTGGGCCGCTTCGGGCGAGCGCCGCGCCTGTTAGCGAGGTCGCCCCCGCGAGTGAGCAGTTTATCGGCGACGACAGACGCAACATCATTGCCACCGACAAGATTCTATTGATCATAGATGACGATAAAAAATTCGCTAAAATTTTACGCAATCATGGTCGCAACAACGACTACAAATGCCTCGTGGCCGGGGACGGCCGCAGTGGCTTATTGTTGGCCACTCAATTTCAACCCAGCGGTATTTTATTGGATATAGGCCTGCCCGACATCGATGGTCATCATGTCTTGGAACAGCTTAAATTTAATCTGCGCACTCGCCATATTCCGGTACAAATTATTTCTGGCCATGATGAGGCTCACCATAAAATATTGCAGCAAGGGGCCATGGGTTTTCTGATGAAGCCGGTGATGGAGCAACAGTTAAATAGCGTGTTGGTCGAGATTGCCAGCATCGGCAAGAGCGACGCGCGCAAAATCCTTATTGTAGAAGATGACAAAGGCAGCCAACGCGCCGTGGCGGGCTTGTTGAAGAGCAGTGCCAGCGCCATCACCTGTGTGGCCAGCGGCAAAGATGCCATCAAAGAGATTCTATTTAATGAATACGACTGCGTCATACTCGACATTGGCCTGCCCGACATCAGCGGCTTTGAGGTGCTTAAACAAATTAACGAACAGCAATCACGGGCGCTGCCGCCTATCATTATTTATACCGGCAAGGAATTAAGCGACGATGAAAATGCTCAGCTAGAAAAATACAGCGCCAGCATCGTGGTGAAAGGTGCGGGCTCACCGGAGCGACTCTTGGATGAAACCTCGCTGTTTATGCATAGCATAGAAACAAAGCTACAAAATGGCACGCAGCAGACCATCCGCATGTTGCACGACGAAGACGCCATGCTCAAAGACAGAAAAATCCTGCTGGTGGACGACGACATGCGCAATACCTATGCCCTCTCTAAAAAGCTTATAGAGGTGGGGTTGAATGTGGAAATGGCCAAACATGGTCAGGAAGCGTTGGAACAACTCAATAAAGACGGTGACTATGAATTGGTGTTGATGGACATTATGATGCCCGTCATGGACGGCTACGAGGCCACCCGTCACATCCGCAAGATGCAGCAATATAAGGATGTGCCCATCGTCGCCCTCACCGCCAAAGCCATGCAGGAAGATCGTGATAAATGCCTAGCGGCGGGCGCGTCGGAATATCTAGTGAAGCCCATCGATTTTGACAAACTATTGTCGATCATGCGCATCTGGTTATTTAAACACAGCTAGCAGTGTAATAAAAAATTAACAATATGACCCAAGAAGCACTACAAAAATTTGAAATAAACCAGTTGCTGGAGGCGATTTATTTTCGCTACGGCTATGACTTTCGCAATTATGCGGCGGCTTCGCTGCACCGGCGTATTTTAAGTCGGGTCGCCCTTTCAGGGTTAAGCTGTGTGGCAGAATTAACCGCCAATATATTGCACGACAGCGAAGTATTTGGGCTATTTTTGAAAGACATGTCCATCACCGTCACCGAGATGTTTCGTGACCCCAGTGTGTTTAAGGAAATTCGCGAGCAGGTGTGCTGCCATTTAGAAACCTACCCAAGAATTAATATTTGGCACGCCGGTTGTGCCACGGGTGAGGAAGCCTATTCCATGGCCATCTTGCTGCAAGAAGAAGGCTTGCTAGAGCGCTGCCAAATTTACGCCACAGATTACAATAATCATTCTCTGGCCATCGCCAAGAAGGGCATCTATCCGGCGCAGCAAATTAAGCGTGACACCAAGAATTACCTAGCCAGTGGTGCCAAGGCTTCATTTGCAGATTATTACAGCGCCAAATACGATTCAGCCAAGATGGACGAGTCCCTCAAGAAAAACATCACCTTCGCCAATCATAACCTAATGAAGGATCAGGCTTTTGCCCAGATGCACCTAATACTGTGTCGTAACGTATTGATTTATTTCGACTCTGATTTAAAAAACAAAGTATTAGATGTCTTCAACCAGAGCCTGATTCACCGCTGCTTCTTGGTGCTGGGAGATAAGGAAACTCTGGACTTTAGTCAGGTGCAAGGTTCGTTTGATGTATTCAACCGCAAACAAAAAATTTATCGAAAAATCAATGTTATCTAAATATCTAATCTAAGTTGTGTTATCTGCTAGGGTCTTGAAGCTATTTAAATTAGTCGGAGAATGTCATGTGTTGAAAATGTGCGTATTTTTGATGACATAAAACGTTGCAGTCTTGTAGTCAAATACCCCCGCTAAATTGCTTTAAACTCGGCTGACAACTAGCCTGTAAAGGACAGGTCTAAACAATGGCTTTGGGTCATATCGGGTGGATTCGTAATGTAATGGAAAATGAAACGGCCATTGAACGGCCAAGAATTCTGATAGTCGATGATGACGACAGCAATCACAGGGTGTATGAACGTATCCTGGGCCCGCTTAATTTGCATATTGAAAAAGCACACTCGGGCTTGAAGGCCTTAGAGGTTGCCCATCGCCATGATTTCTTCTTGATTCTCATGGATGTCCAGATGCCCATCATGGATGGTTTCGAGACGGCATCCCTTATTCTCGAGCACCCCAAGACGCACCACATTCCGGTTATCTTTGTCACCGCCCTTGCTAAGGATGAGGCATTTGAATTTAAAGGCTATGAGAGTGGTGCCGTGGACTACCTCACTAAGCCCATCAATGACGATATATTAAAGAGCAAGATTTCGATTTTTTTGAAGTTGTGGCAGCAAAGACAGTCATTACAGGACAATCATCTCGAGTTAAAACGCCTCAATCAGGCGTTAACAAAGAGCCATGGAGAAATGAAGTGGGCCAGAGACGAGGCAGAGGCTGCCACTCAGGTAAAGAGCGAATTTTTATCCAACATGTCCCATGAGTTGCGTTCACCCTTGAGTGGTATCCTCTCTTTATCGAAAAAGTTATCTAACAATAAAGACAAGAATTTAAGCGCAGGGGAGGTAAAATCGGCAAACATTATTAATAGCAGCGGCACAGAGTTATTGCGTCTTATAGACGACATCCTAGATCTTGCCAAGGTAGAGGCCGGTATGATTGAAGTTGAGGTGGGTGAGTTTTCTCTACAGGCACTTTTACAGGCCTTAGTGGCCCAGCATAGCCCAATCATCGACGCGAAAAAATCCCCCGTGGCTTTACAGTTAACCATGTCCGAACAGGTGCCGGAGATCATCTCAACAGATCAGCTGCGACTGGGGCAGATCATTAGAAACCTGCTGTCCAATGCCATTAAATTTACCGCCGAGGGCTCAATTACCATTAACGCACAGCGGTTAAGCGGAAACCGACTGGCCATCAGTGTTAGCGATACCGGTATCGGTATTAAACCTGAAAACCTGACTCGTATCTTCGAGGCGTTTAAACAGGAGGACAGCTCGGTTACTCGGCGCTTTGGCGGCACTGGCCTAGGATTAAGTATTTCGCTTAACCTAGTGAATCTATTAGGGGGAGACTTACGCGCTCACTCCCAGTTAAAGCAAGGCAGTTGCTTCACCGTAGAGTTGCCCTTCGACCTGCCGACGGGTAAAAAAAATCTGCCGATATCGGCCGCGGTCCCTAAACCCATTAACGAGAGCCAAGCAAACGCAGGCCTCGCTATGGTGGCGAGCGCAGCACTTAACAACAAAACCATCTTGTTGGTGGAGGACAGCGCGCTAAATGTCGATATCGTACACACGGCACTCGAAGACTATAACGTGAATATCGTGGTGGCAGAAAACGGCCAGGTGGCGTTAGACACGCTGGCTCAATCTGAACGCCCCGACCTCATCTTGATGGATATCATGATGCCGGTGATGGACGGCTATGAAGCCATTCAAAAAATTCGTGAAAACAAGCAGTGGCAGTCGCTGCCCATCATAGTGTTAACCGCCAGTAAAATGCCTGCCAGCAAAACCTTGTGTCTTGAACTTGGGGCCAGCGATTATATAAACAAGCCCTTCGATACCGACCTCTTAGTCGCTAAGATGAGCGAGCTGATCTCTGGCCGGCTATCAGCGGTGCGCGAGGTTATTGTGGGAATCTAACAATGAGTGGTGCAACACTAGGCTCAGATACTGCCGATTCTTTTGACGGTGTTTAAAATCCCGGTTGCTGGTGATGCTCTCGTCGCCCTCTGTCTTTATGGGGTGGGCACTAAACTGGGCAAGATAATAACGGCTTAAATTCTGTTCACTCTCTTCACCTCGATAAAACCCTATGGCCATGGAGGGGCAGGGCGCGCGACAGGCGAGTTTACCGCGCACGCCCTCCGCAGGCTGAACGGACTCACCCTGGCGATCATAAACATGCACTGCCATGCCTAGGCCAAGACACTGCACCTCACCTTGGTACACGGGCAAAATAGAGCAGCCTAGGGCTAGGCTAGAGATAAGCGTCGGCTCGCTGACCATGGCACTCAAACAAACATCC
Organism: uncultured Bermanella sp.; assembly: GCA_913054445.1. GTDB lineage: Bacteria > Pseudomonadota > Gammaproteobacteria > Pseudomonadales > Oceanobacteraceae > Bermanella. The sequence goes on along the minus strand of CAJXIK010000034.1, from coordinate 3,972 downwards.
TGTTTAATATCACGGTACACAAAATCGAAGCCGTTGGGGCGCAGGGCAGAGCCATTGCACAGAATGGTGCGTAGGGCGTCGAGTGGCAGCGTCTTATTGGGCTGACAGTGCAGAGCCTCTAAGCGGTGGAGGTAGTCGCTGCTGCCGCCGAAGATGCTCACCTTTTCCTGCTCGGCCAGCTGCCATAAAGCATCGGCTTGCGGATAAAAAGGGGCCCCGTCGTAAATCACGAGAGTTGCCCCCGTCATTAGGGTAGACACCATCCAGTGCCACATCATGTCGCCGCAGTGGGTGTGGTAAAACAAGACATCGTCCGCTTTCACATCGGTGTGCAACACCAGTTCCTTGTAATGCTGCAACAGAGTGCCGCCGACACTGTGTACGATGCCCGGCTGAGGGTGAGTGGTGGCGGCATCATGGAGGATATAAAGCGGATGTGCGAACGGCAGGGGGGCAAAGTCTATATCCTCTGCGTTGTTGTCTAAGCTGTCAGCGAACAGGTGTGTGCTGATAGCGTGCGCTCCCGTTAATTGCTCCGCGAGCACTTGTGCGTTTAATGCTGGTTCCACATAGGGCACCACCACCAGTCGCTCTAGGGTTTTAAGGCGAGGCAATAATTGATTTATTTTTGCTAGATTACTGTGGCTGCTGCCGCCATGAAAATAGCCGTCGGTGGTGATGAGAATCTTGGCTGCAAGCGGTTCGAAGCGAGTCATGATCTCTTGCACGTCGGCGTCTGCCGCACAGCTCGACCAGACGGCACCTAGGCTAGTGGCCGCCAGCATGCTCACTATGGTCTCTGCTACGTTGGGCATGACAGCCACGATCTTGTCGCCGGGTTGGATGCCCTGTTGCTTAAACCAGTGGCTCAGGCGCGCGACCCTATTAAATAACTGGCCATAGCTCAGGTGTTGCTGTTTACCGTGCTCGTTGTAAGACACGATGGCGCTGCTATGGTCGCGATATTTCATCACGTTTTGTGCAAAGTTTAAGCTGGCACCCGCAAACCATTTTCCCCCCGGTATCTTGTGGTCATCTTGCAGCACGCAGTTATGCTCTTGGCTTTGCACAAACGAGCCAAACTGCCACACATAGCTCCAAAACAGCTTGGGCAAGCGTACCGAGAAATCATAGAGTTCTTGATAGTTACCGACCCTATGGCCGTCCTTGGCAATGACATCCATTAGCGTTTGTAGGTTGCTCTGCCGAATGCGGGTGGGGGATGGAGACCAGAGTAATGCTGCCATGGAGGGTGCCGTGCTGTTTGCGGTAATGGGGGCCATTAAAGCACAGGTAACATTGATTTCTTTTACTCTTTATATATTCAGATTTTTCTTAAAAATATTAGCTAATAACTAAGCCGTATAAACCCAAAAAAATACTTACCCAGCATGTGAATAATCCAGCAGGATTTAGGCGCTGCTCGCCCACGATTTATAGTTTGAATGCTATAATGAAAGCAGTATTTACCTATTTATGATTCAGCCTAATTTTTGCTATTAAATGACGGAGAGAAGGTCCCATGCGACACTATTCCAGGCATTATTATGTAAGCGATAATCTAAACGACCTAGACAAAGTTGAAGAAGAATTGGAAGCCCACGATGTTTTCATCGGCCAAATTCACGTGTTAAGCGATGACGACGCAGGCCTACAAAAGCACGAACACTTACACGCCGTGCCCTCCATCATGAAGCAGGATTTAGTGCACTCCACCGAACGAGGTGCCGTGGTGGGGGCTGGCGTGGCGGCGCTGGTGTTGATGGTGGTGTCATTAACGCGCCTGCCGGAGTCGGTGGGTTGGGCACCTTTTGTATTGTTAGCCATCGTGCTGTTTGGCTTCTGTACTTGGGAAGGCAGCTTCCTGGGCTTTCAGAATCGCAACGTTAAATTTATCCGTTTCGAAGGGGACTTACACAAGGGTAAGCATGTTTTCTTCGTGGATATTGAATCCCACCAAGAGGCGGTACTGGATGAGGTGCTGAAGGCGCACCCTAAGCTAACCCCAGCAGGAACCGGCGGTGCCACCCCAGATTGGTTGCTGCAACTGCAATGCCACTGGTCTAAATTTAGGAAAGAGTTTTCTTGATATTAGGCTGCTTATAGCGAGTGTGTATATCGTGCCAAGGATGGCCTCTCAAACTAAAAACTAAAAATTAAGGACTAAAGAAGATAGTGCGTATAAAAAATATATAATCGGCTTCCCATGCCATCAATCCCATCAATACCAGCAAGGCTAGGGGCGGCATCAAGATAGTGTAAACCAAGGCCAGCCGTTCCCAATACAAGTGCATGAAAAAACACATGATCAATCCGGCTTTCAGCAGCATGAAGGTAATGATTAAAAACCCGCGTAAATAACCGGTAAAACCCAGAATATCCACTAGGTAGGATAGGGTGCTCAACACAAACAACAGTGCCCAAACTTTTAAATAAAGGCCGATGGGATGTTGTTGTCCGTGGGCCTGCCCATCATTAATAACTTGAGAATTCACCATGGCACGATTCTCCATTCGCGACTAAAAAAATCAAAAAATTGATGCTCGTCAAAAAACTAGGGTTCAAATTTTTGTCACCAAAGGTAAAAAAACGCAAAGATAAACACCCAAACTAAATCCACAAAGTGCCAATACAGTCCGGCAATTTCTACATTCTGATAATTTCCCGACTTTTCATAGCGGCCACTTTTAACCTTTAAGGCGATGATGGTTAAATAAATGACGCCAGCACTCACATGTAAACCGTGGAAGCCGGTGATCATGAAGAAGCTGGCACCAAACTGGGCAGCTCCCATGGGGTTGTCCCAAGGTCGTACCCCTGCATGAATGAGGGTGCTCCACTCGAAGGCCTGCATGCCCACAAAAGCCAAGCCAAGGGCGGCGGTTAATAACATCAACACGCAGGTTTTATTGCGCTCTCCACGGTAGGCAAAGTTCACCGCCATGGCCATAGTGCCGCTGCTGCTGATGAGGATGAAAGTCATGATGGCAATTAAGATGAGCGGCAGCTCGTGGCCGCCTATGGTTAAGGCAAACACCTCGCTGGGGTTAGGCCACGCCAGCGTGGTGGTGGAGCGTACCGCCATGTAGGCGATGAGGAAACAGCCAAAAATAAAGGTATCGCTGAGCAGAAAGAACCACATCATGGCCTTGCTGGCAGGCACCTTGAAGGTGGCTTTGTCATCGCTCCAGTCGGTGCGAATGGCTTGCCACCCCCGGGGGGAGGCGTGCGCATCAAAGTGTGTTTGCGTATGCGAATTCATGGGCGATACTCAATTAAAAACCACACAGGTTGGCGATGGTTTTAAACGTCGTAGCTGAGCTGGTGAGCAACATAAATAAAAATAACCACAACACCAATAAAAAATGCCAGTACACAGAGCACAGCTCTATGCTGAAACTCAGCCGTGGCCAAGCTGCTGCTTGCCTAAGCCTCAGTGCAATGGTGCACCACACGATTAGGCCCCCTAGCAGGTGTACACAGTGCAAGGCGCTGAGCACATAAAAAAAACTGTTAGCTGGGTTGGCTGCCACCACATAACCCAACGACGCGAGGGTCATCCATACCCATGCTTGGCCTAGCAAAAATGCCAAGGCAAACACGCCTGCTAGCCAAAAAGCACACGCTGCACTCTGGTATTGGCCCTTGGCGCTGGTGTGTCGCGCCCACTGCAAAGCTAGGCTACTGCCCATAAGAGTAGACGTATTTAGCCAAAGTTGCCAAGCATCAAACAGGGGTTGCCAGGGCTGTTCGGCCAAAGATTGCCAATCTGCATACTGGGCGCGGGTGATGACGGCGATGGCGAATAAGAAAAACAGCGCGCTCACCACCGCCATGAAGACCCGCAAGCCGGTTCTTTGGGCGCGGCGCTGGGAGTCTGTGGGCCAGCCTGCCAACTCTAACGATGCTTCATGGCTCATGTTTTTTTACCTCGTTAATTCAATCTCTAAGCTAAGTTATGTTGTCTTCTCG
>CAJXIK010000033.1 GCA_913054445.1 uncultured Bermanella sp. | reverse complement strand
AAAAAAGCACTAAACCCAACTTTGATCAGGCAGATTCCACAGATTGACCGCTGTGCTTATTTTAATGCGACTTCCCTACTTATTGGCTTAGCGGCTTAATGATCCGGGATCACTCGAGTGGTAGTGTTGCGCCAAGTGGTGATAGATGCTTACCAAAAAAATAAAAAACATGCTAAAAATGGTAAATAATAAAAACAAGGGTAAAGCATGCTCATCAAGGATACACATACACCGGGAAAACATTGTTCAAGTACGGCCATCGCCGATCTGGTGAATTTCCATGGCTTATCCTGGAGCGAAGATTTCTGTTTCGGGGTTGGCGGCGGCCTAGGTATTAGCTACTGCCTGACCCCAGAAGCCTCCCCTAGTCGGTTACTGCACACGCGTTCTTTTGGCTACGAAAAGCGCTTTTTTAACGCCATTGGCGTGCATGACTTCGCATGGCAAGGTGGCACCAGCGCCCAGCAAAGTCAGGCAGACCTGTTGCTGGCATTGAATGAAAACCGCCCCGCGCTCTTGCTAACCGATATCTATTATTTACATTACTTTAACTCCTCCAGTCACTTCCCTGGGCACGGCATCATGGCTTGGGGCTACGATGCTCATAAAGAAATATTTTATGTGTCGGATACCGAGCGGGAGCAATTAGAGGAGGTTTCATTCTCGAAGATGCGCAAGGCGCGAATCTCTGATATGGCACCCTTTAGCTATCAGGGAGATTTTTTTGCGCCGCAAGAGTTAGCCACACCCACAGATTTAACCTCTATTTGCCAGCAGGCGATTCATGAAAACGCCGCGCGCTTACTCAATGGCGACGATGCCTTTAGTGGCATACAGGCGCTGTATACGGCGATGGACGATTTTAAGAATTGGCAGAATAGCGCAGACTGGCAGTGGAGCTGTCGCTTTGCCTATCAAACCATCGAGAAACGCGGCACGGGCGGCAGCGGCTTTCGCAAGATGTACGCGCGTTTCTTAAGCGAAGCCAGTGTCTACCTTGAATCCATTAACACGCTAGAGCTAGTGGCCAAGATGGAGGCCAGCGCCCAATGCTGGTTTAACCTGTCGGAGGCCTTCAAACAAACGTCGGAGCAAGACCTAGCCGATTTTTCTAACATCGAACGCTGCATGAAAGAGGTTATAAAGACAGAAAGCGAGTACTGCCAACACGCCTTAAGTGCCTAACAAATAAAAATAACAAATAAAAATAACAACAAGGAATACAGTAATCATGAATGCAAGCCGTAATCTAATCGACCGTATTGCCATCGGTGACATTTTTCGCAGAAGAGCCGCCACTAGCCCAAATGAAAGTGCCCTAGTCGAGTATCGCGACGGGCAGAGGTTAAGCTACACGCACCTAGAGCTTAATCAGGCGCTCAATAAAATTGCCGATAACCTGACTCGCTTAGGCCTTAAGCCTGGGGATCGGGTCGCCCTCGCAAGCCCCAATTCCATCGAGTTTTCGTTGGTTATTTATGGTTGCATGAAAGCCGGTATGGTGGTGGTGCCGTTGAACTACCTGCAAGGCCAGGAGGACATCGCCTACACCCTTAACCATTGCGCCGCGAAAGCTCTTTTCATTGAAGATTCGTTGCTGGCGAAATTCGAAAAATGCAAAGACAAGCTCACCAGCTTGCAGCATTGGATCGTGATGCCAGTAACCGCTTGTGAGGTGGCGTCAGATTACCTGTGTTTCAACGAGATCATGGAGAAAGCCTCGGTAGAGGAAAAAGATGTGGTTATTAATGACCGCGACGCGCTGCAAATTCTTTATACCAGCGGCACTACCTCTAAGCCTAAAGGGGTCGAAACCTCTCACCTTGCGCTCTTTATAAATTCCATGTCAGCGTCCATCGAACTGGGCATGGGCAAAAATAGTGTGGGCACATCGATGATGCCCATGTTTCATTGCGCGCAGCACTTAATCTCTACCGGCTTGCTGCACACGGGTGGCTCTATCGTCATATTTAGAAACTTTGAGCCTAAAGTTTTCCTCGAGACCATAGAGAAAGAAAAAATCGAATTCATTTTCCTATTGCCCTTGATGTGGAAGGCGCTGTTGGATGTGCCCAACGTCGAGCAATACGATCTCAGCTCGGTTAAGACCGGCATGTATGCTATGACGCCCATCGACCACCCGAGCTTAGTACGCCTTAAAGAGGTATTCGATTGTCCGTTTGTGCTGGGCTCGGGGCAAACCGAGATGACACCGTTGACCACTGTCTTCCAAGACAAATGGTCCTACAAGAAGGGTAACTACTGGGGAGAGGCGGTGCTCACCACGGATCAGGCGGTGATGGACGATAATGGCGTGCTCTTACCCGATGGCGAGGTTGGCGAAATTGTGTGGCGTGGTCCGTCGGCCATGAGCGGCTACTATAAGGATCCAGAGGCCACCGCCGAGGCCTCGAAGTTTGGCTGGCATCATTCTGGGGACCTTGGCTATTTTGATGAAGATCACCAGTTGATGTTTGTTGACCGTAAAAAAGACATGATCAAGACCGGTGGTGAAAATGTGCCATCCGTTAAGGTCGAGCGCATTATCATGTCGCATCCCAACGTGGCGGGTGTCACCGTCATCGGCTTGCCTCACGAACGTTGGACAGAAGCCGTGACAGGGGTAGTGATGACCAAGCCCGGTACGGATTTAACGGAGCTTGAACTGGTGGATCTGTGTAAATCAGAGCTGGCTGGTTATGAGGTGCCTAAGCGCATCATCTTTGTGGACGATATCGCCAAGACCGCCACCGGCAAATTCATGAAGGCACCGCTGCGCGAGGAGTATGAAGCCTTATATGCCGAGTAAGCGCTGGTTGCCATCGTGTAGCTCTTAGAAGTCGAGCTTGAAATGGTGGTTGTTCAGTTAGGGGGGGCTTTGTGTCAAAGGCCCCCTTTATATCCTCATTACCCGCCGCACTGCCATCCCAAGAAGATAAATTTTAAGCTGCTATCTGCCCTGCTAAGCTTTATAATTGCGCCCCGTTTTATCACTACATAGACACACCACTATGAGCCAAGGCACCCTTTATATCGTCAGCGCCGCCTCGGGCACAGGCAAGACCAGCCTGTTAAAAGAGCTACTCGAACAAACCCAAGATGCGGTGGTGAGCGTGAGCCACACTACGCGTGCCAAGCGTGAGGGTGAAGAAAATGGCCTGCATTATCACTTCGTAGCAGAAGAGCAATTTACCGGCTTGATCGCCCAAGGCGATTTTCTCGAGCACGCCCAGGTATTTGGCAATTACTATGGCACCAGCCAGAGCGCGGTGGCATCTCAGCTGGCCCAGGGGCTGGATGTGATCTTAGAAATTGATTGGCAGGGAGCGCAACAGGTGCGCCGCCTGATGCCAGATGCGGTGGGGATTTTTATTTTGCCCCCCAGTAAAGAGGCCTTATTGAGTCGTTTGCAGGGGCGTGGCCAAGACAGCGCAGAGGTGATTAAGGGTCGCATGGAGGAGGCGGTGAGCGAGATGAGCCATTACGCTGAATTCGATTACCTCGTAGTGAACGACGTGTTTGCTGTGGCCCTCGATGACTTACAGGCCATCTTTAAGGCTCAGCGCCTAAAAGCCAAACAGCAGAGTCAGGCTCACGGCCAGATGATTAGCGACCTATTCCTTTAATTTTTTAATGGCGCAAGGCGGCGGTATTTTGTAGACTGTCAGGTCTCACTCCTTTTTATCGGCAGCTCGCTGTCAGCAACATAGAGAACAAAACATGGCTCGTGTAACCGTAGAAGATTGCCTAGAAAACGTAGAAAACCGTTTTGAGCTAGTGATGCTGGCCTCGAAGCGTGCCAAGCAATTGGTAATGCAGGGTGCCGAACCCATGGTTGAACCTGAAAACGACAAGCCAACGGTCATCGCCCTGCGTGAAATTGCCAAGGGTTATGTGACCACCGCCACTATGGCCGCCGCCGAAGCTGCTGCCCGCGCCGAAGAACAAGCCTAGAGTCTGATCTTGTGCCCTTGTCAGCAAGGGCAAATTATATCTCTCATCGTTATTTAAATTTAGAGTATCTCTGTGCCGACAATTGATGCCCTTGCCGAAAGGTTAAGTAGCTATCTTGAACCCGAGCAAATCAATCAGGTTTGCCGGGCCTATCATTACGCTAAGCAGGCCCACGAAGGGCAGTTTCGGCGCAGCGGCGACCCTTATATTGTCCACCCGTTGGCGGTTGCCAACATTCTTTCGCAGATGCACATGGACCCGCAGAGTCTAATTGCTGCCATGCTGCATGATGTCATCGAAGACACCGCCGTGCCCAAAGAAGCCCTCGTGGAGCAATTCGGCGAGACCGTGTCTGAGCTGGTCGATGGTGTGAGTAAGCTTACTCACATTAAGTTTGGTTCGCAGGAAGAAAAGCAGGCGGGTAACTTTCAAAAGATGGCCATGGCCATGGCTCGCGATATCCGCGTGATTATCGTTAAGTTGGCCGACCGCCTGCATAACATGCGCACCCTCAGCGCCATGCCGCCCGAGAAAAAACGCCGCATCGCCCGCGAGACCATGGAAATTTACGCCCCCATCGCCAATCGCTTAGGCATCAGTAACATCCGCATCGAACTGGAAGACCTGTGTTTTAGCGCTAAGCATCCCATGCGTTCGCGGCTCATACAAAAGGCGGTGAAGGCGGCGCGAGGAAATCGCAGCGAGCTGGTGGAGCACATCAGCGAATCCATGAAGAAACGACTCAAGGAAGAGGGCTTGAAGGCGAGGGTCATGGGCCGTGAGAAACACATGTTCAGCATTTATCGCAAGATGAAAGAGCAGAGCAAGTCCTTTAATCAGATCATGGACGTGTATGGCTTCCGCATCATAGTGGACAACGCCGACAGCAGTTATCGCGCATTGGGCTTCATCCATAACCTCTATAAACCCGTGCCCGGTCGCTTCAAGGACTACATCGCCATTCCCAAGGCCAACGGTTATCAGTCACTGCACACAACGGTGGTGGGTGTGGGCGGCGTGCACATAGAGATTCAGATTCGCACCGAAGACATGGAGGCCATGGCGCACAACGGCATCGCCGCCCATTGGTTATATAAGGATGAAGAGGGCGAGAGCGATGGCAGTCAGCGCGCTCGTCAATGGGTGCAGGGCCTGCTAGAGCTACAGCAGCGTGCCGGTAATCCCCAGGAATTTATCGAGTCGGTGAAGGTAGATCTGTTCCCCGACGACACTTACCTGTTTACCCCCAAGGGGCGCATCGTTGAGATGCCCAAGGAAAGCACCGCGGTGGATTTTGCCTACAGCGTACACAGCGACGTGGGCAATACCTGTGTGGGCTGTCGTATCGATCATCAGCTGGCCCCCCTGAGCACTAAGCTGTACAGCGGCCAAACTGTGGAAATCATTACCGCCCCCGGTGCCAGCCCGAATCCGTCCTGGTTAAATTTTGTGGTGACCAGCAAGGCGCGCAGCAACATTCGCCATTATCTTAAGAATCAAAAACACGACCAGTCCATCTCGTTAGGCAAGCGTTTGTTGGCGGGTGCCCTGTCCATGTTCCACCTAGATCTAAATGAAATAGAACTCAATCATCTCGAGCATCTAGTGAAAGAATTTGGTGCCATCGACTTCGATATTATCCTCGAAGAAATCGGTTTAGGCACGCGCGCGCCGCAAGCCATCGCCCGCCGCATCGCCCTGTTTTCGTTGGGTCAGGAGGATGGCCTCTCGGCGGTGAACAGTGAAGGGGTCTTTAGCATCAGTGGTAAGGAAGGGAGTGTGGTCAGCTATGCCAAGTGCTGTAGACCCATTCCTGGGGACGACATCGTGGGCTATTCCAGTGCCGGTCGCGGCCTAGTGGTGCACACCAGTAATTGTAAGAACATGCAGGCCTACCTAGATCAAGCCGATAAGTGCATGCCGCTTATTTGGGACGATAAGATAAGCGCCGACTTCTCGGTGACGCTACGCATTTGGGTAGAGAGTGGCCGTGGCATCGTGGCCCAACTGGCTGCCGCCGTCACCGAGGCCGATGGTAATCTCGAGCAAATCAGCGTAGACGACAAAGACGCTAAGCTAAGCGTGGTGAATTTACGCATCGGTGTGCAGGGCCGCGTGCATTTGGCGCAAGTGATGCGGGAAGTGAAGAAAAATAAACTGGTGAGCAAGATTATGCGCCAGAAGAATTCTGCCTAAGTGATTGTGCCGTATGCATCGCGCACGGGGTGCGCTCGTATTTTTTCCAGCACTTGGGCCGGTGCTACATGCTATGCATCGCGCACGGGGTGCGCTCGTACGAGTGCCACCCCGTGGCCGACCCCTTAATTACTTCTTATTACCCCTTCATTACCCCCTCAAGGACCAACATGAAAGAAATCATCTCAACCGAAAAAGCCCCGCAAGCCATCGGCACCTATTCGCAAGCGGTTAAGGTGGGCAAGACGGTTTATCTGTCTGGGCAAATTCCGCTAGTCCCCGCGACCATGGAGATGGTCGAGGGCGATATCGAGGCACAGATTCGTCGTGTCTTTGATAACCTAACGGCCGTCTGTGAGGCAGCAGGTGGCAGCTTGCAAGACATTGCCAAGCTCAATATCTTCTTGATCGATTTAGGTCACTTCGCCAAGGTCAACCAGGTGATGGCAGAATACTTTACGCAGCCGTATCCGGCCCGTGCCGCCATAGGCGTAGCGGCATTGCCCAAGAATGCAGATGTGGAGATGGATGGCGTGCTTGAACTAGCCTAACCTGCGCTTACACACGCCTCCGGTAAGAGGCTGCTGGCAGGCGACTATGCAGCTTAACGCTTAAGCAAACGCTCTGTCGCGCGCTTAGCGGCCGCCGTCACTTGCTTAGGCGCGGTGCCACCTAGGTGGTCACGGGCGCTTACCGAGCCTTCGAGGGTCAGCACAGAAAATACATCTTGCGTGATCATGTCGCCAAATTGCTGCAATTCAGAGAGTTCCATCTCCCCTAAGTCTTTGCCGCTTTTAACGCCATAACCCACGGCACTGCCGACAATTTCGTGACTGTCGCGGAACGGCACGCCCTTGCGCACGAGGTAATCGGCGAGGTCGGTGGCGGTGCTAAAACCGCGCAGGGCCGCTTCGCGCATCACCTCTTTCTTGGATACCACATGGGGCATCATGTCGGCGAAGGCACGCAGGCAACCGGCTAGGTTATCGACGGTATCGAACAAGGGCTCCTTGTCTTCCTGGTTGTCCTTGTTATAGGCCAGTGGCTGTCCCTTCATGAGTGTGAGTAGGCTCATGAGGTGGCCGAAAATACGGCCAGACTTGCCGCGTACCAGTTCGGGTACGTCTGGGTTTTTCTTCTGCGGCATAATAGACGAACCGGTGCAGAAGCGATCGGGTAGGTCGATGAAGTTAAACTGGGCGCTGGCCCATAATACTAATTCTTCCGAGAAACGGCTCAAGTGCATCATGATGAGAGCGGCAGCAGAGGTGAATTCGATGGCGAAGTCACGATCCGATACGCTGTCGAGGGAGTTCTCGGTGGCACCGTCAAAGCCCAACAGCTGCGCGGTGTATTCGCGGTCGATGGGGTAGGTGGTGCCTGCTAGGGCGGCGGCACCCAGCGGCAAAACATTGATGCGCTTGCGGCAATCTTGCAGACGCGCAAAGTCACGCTCTAGCATCTCATTCCAAGCCAACAGATGATGACCAAAGGTCACCGGCTGTGCGGTTTGTAGGTGGGTGAAACCGGGCATGATAGTGTCGGCTTCCTTGCTGGCCAGCTCGATCAAGCCCTGTTGTAAACGGGTCAGTTCGCCACTCAGGTGGTCCACCTCACCGCGTAGGTAGAGGCGAATATCGGTGGCGACCTGGTCGTTACGACTGCGCCCGGTGTGCAGCTTCTTGCCGGTGATGCCAATTTTTTTGGTTAAGGCCGCTTCGATGTTCATGTGTACATCTTCCAAGGCGATGGACCACTCGAAGTTACCCGCCTCGATGTCCGTTTTAATCTCGCCTAAACCCTGAATAATCTCGTCACGCTCGGCCTCGGTTAACACCCCAACCTTGGTCAGCATAGTGGCGTGGGCCACCGAGCCTTGAATGTCCTGCGCGTACATGCGCTGGTCAAATTCGACCGAGGCGGTGAAGCGCTGCACAAATGCATCTGTGGCTTCGGAAAAACGACCACCCCAGGCGGAATTGGTTTTATCGGTACTCATGGCAAGCCTCTTTAAATAGCCGCTCACGGGTGAGCGGGCTAGTTTCATCATAAATGACGCGCATTATACAGATTGTAGCGGCTACTGGCATGCGGACTCGTTTCAAGGCTTGAGCCAGCAGGCCTCATCCGTCACTATTAGCCGTCTCTAAGGAATATTTAATGCCTCAACCAGCGCTCAATCACAGCACGGCTGCCGAATTGATACCCGACCTATGCCAAGTGGAGGCGGTGCTGTGGCAGCTGCTGTTTAGTGAGGCACTGGTGATAGTGTTGATACTGCTGTCCAGCGGTGCCCTTGATTTCAGCTGGGACTTATTTGGCACGTTATCCTTTTATGTTTTATGGGTGGTGCTCCTCAGTGCTGCCTGCCTGTGCCGAGTGCGCTTGCATGTGGGCCGTTTAAGCCTTAATAAGCTCATGCTCGTCAGCTTCTTCATTATATTGCTGGTGAACCTAGTGGTGAGTTTAGTGAGCATGTGGGGCTTAAACTATTTTTTATTTGAAGAATATGGCTGGGATTGGCTGCTGCGCAATCAGTTTATCAGCGCCATATTGGCGGCCCTCTTGCTGCACTATTTCCACGCCCAGTTGCAGTCTCGGCTGCGTCTGCGCAGTGAGATGCAGGCTAGGCTACAAGCCTTACAGAGTCGTATTCGCCCGCATTTTTTATTTAATAGCATGAACATCATCGCCAGCCTGATACACGTGGACCCAGATAAAGCCGAGCAAGCGGTGGAGGATTTGTCGGCCTTGTTTCGCGCCAGCCTTAAGGAGGCCGGAGTCGAGGTGAGCCTTCAGCAGGAGCTAGCCCTGTGTAAAAAATATGTTCACATCGAGAGCCTGCGTTTGGGCGAACGCCTGCAAGTGGTGTGGAATGTTAGCGCGCCGCTGGGCATCAAAATCCCCATGTTAACCCTACAGCCGATTATCGAAAATGCCATCCTCCACGGTATTCAACCCAGCGCCACTGGTGGCAAGGTAGAGATCGACATTTGCCATGAAGAGAATCAGGTGGTGATCGCGGTGAGCAACCCGCTGCCGCCACCCGCCCGCCATGCCCGCAACGAGCAAGGCAACCAGATGGCGCTGGAAAACATCCGCCATCGCTTGCATGCCCTGTACGGCGAAGATGTCACTATGGATGCGGTGCACGAGGGTAAAAAATTCATCATGAAAATTAGCTACCCCTATTCCTCCCCTCTAATTTGTTAACTAGGCCAAGCATCACAGGAGAGCCTGCATGAATATTTTAATATGCGATGACGAAGCCTTGGCCCGCAGCCGCCTGCAAAGATTAATAGAAAAAGCCGAACTGGGGCGAGTGATTGCTCAGGCCGAACATGGTGCTCAGGCGCTAGAACTGATCGAGCAATATTCACCCGATGTGGTGTTGATGGACATACAGATGCCGGTGATGGATGGCCTCGAGGTGGCGCGTCATCTGGCCAGTTGGCAAACGCCCCCAGCGTTGATTTTTTGCACGGCCTATGACGAATACGCCCTCGCGGCCTTTGAGGTGTCGGCGGTGGGTTATCTGTTGAAACCGGTGCGCCTAGCAGACCTTAAGGCGGCACTGACAAAGCTGACAAAAATAAACAAGGTGCAGGCATTAACGCTTAACAAGCAACAGGCCCGCTCTCACATTAGTGTGAAAAGTCATAGCGGCGTGGCGTTGGTGCCGGTGGAGCATGTGCGTTTATTTCGCGCCGATCACAAATACGTGTCGGTATTTCACCGGCATGGCGAGCTACTCATAGATGAATCGCTGAAAGAACTAGAGGATGAATTTAGCGAAATATTCGTGCGCGTGCATCGCAATGCCTTGGTTAATAGCAAGGCCATCAGCGCCCTCGAAAAACAAGACGATGGCAGTTTTTCCCTGCGTTTACATGACATAACAGAATCTGTGCCCGTGAGTCGCCGCCATGTGGCGGAGGTTAGGAAGCTGTTGAAGGCGCTGTAATTTCAAGCCCAAGCCGACTCAATTTCAAGCTATCAATGACGCCCTATATTTTATATATCCCATAGTGTCTGCTATTTTTTAGGGATACTCCGTATTGCGTGGAACGTCATGGGCACACCGCAAGGCAAAGGGCAGCAAGTACCGTGGCAGGACCCCTTCCTGCTGGAGAATCTGTTAAGCGACGAGCAACGTATGGTGCGTGACAGCGCGCGCCACTATGCGCAAAAAAAGCTGTTGCCTAGGGTGCAGCTGGCCTACCGCGAGGAGCAGAGCGAGCCGGCTATCTTGCGTGAGATGGGCGAGTTAGGCTTGCTGGGTGCCACCCTTAAAGGTTATGGCTGTGCAGGGGTCGATTACACCTCTTACGGCCTCATCGCCCGTGAGATCGAGCGCGTGGATTCGGGTTACCGCTCCATGCTGAGCGTGCAATCCTCCCTCGTGATGTACCCTATCTATGCCTATGGCAGTGCTGCGCAACGGCAAAAATATTTACCGAAGTTGGCCCGCGGAGAGTGGATTGGTTGCTTTGGCCTCACTGAACCCGATCATGGCTCTGACCCCGGCGGCATGCTTACCCGCGCCAAGTCGGTCGCCGGTGGCTATCGTTTAAGTGGCACTAAGATGTGGATCAGCAACAGCCCCATCGCCGATATATTTGTGGTGTGGGCGAAGACAGACGACGGGGTGATTCGCGGTTTTATCCTAGAAAAAGGCATGGCAGGCTTAAGCGCCCCTAAGATAGCCGGCAAGTTGGCCTTGCGCACCGCCATCACCGGCGAGATTGTCATGGACCATGTGTTGGTGGCCGAGGCGCAATTATTGCCCAAGGCGAAAGGATTACAGGGGCCGTTTGGCTGCCTCAATAAGGCGCGCTTCGGCATCGCCTGGGGGGCGCTAGGTGCCGCCGAAACCTGCTGGCATACGGCCCGCGATTACACCCTCGCGCGCCAGCAATTTGGACGCCCGTTGGCGGCCAACCAGTTGGTGCAAATAAAGCTGGCCGACATGCAAAGTGAAATTAGCCTTGCTCTAGTGGCTTGTCATCGCGCCGCACAGCTGATGGACGCAGGGAATGCCTGCCCCGAATTGATCTCACTCATTAAGCGTAACTCCTGTGGCAAGTCGCTGGCGATTGCTCGTAGCGCCCGCGACATGCTCGGTGGCAACGGCATCTCGGACGAGTACCCTGTCATGCGTCACATGATGAACCTAGAGGTGGTGAATACCTACGAAGGTACCCATGACATTCACGGCCTAATTTTAGGTCGTAGCCAAACCGGTATAGCGGCTTTTTAGCGATTATTTTTTGAATATTTGGGTTCAGTATATGAAATCCGCCTGCCCATGACTGGGGTTGGCAGCATTGAGGTCGCCGTTAACCCTTCCCTGGGGGCTGGCTTTGGCATCCATGCCAAAAACCACCTCATTGCTGTCAACCCCAGCCATGGGCCAGTTCAGGGCAATCGCATTAAAATAAGCACAGGGGTCAATCTGTGGGATCTGCCTGATCAAAGTTGGGTTTAGTGCTTTTTTAGGTCGCCACTTCTCTATTTATAAGAGGTCATCCATGAGGGCTTGCCTC
>CAJXIK010000032.1 GCA_913054445.1 uncultured Bermanella sp. | reverse complement strand
AGCGTCTGTGCAGTATGTCGTGCAAGTTAAGTAGTCGGCACTCAGCGTGAAAGATGTAGAAAATAAAACGTAAACATTGCTTTAACAACACACCTAACAATAATTTTCTCAGGAGAGATAGTATGAAGATAAACAAAACTCTAGCAGCCCTCATTGCAGGTGCTAGCCTTGGCTTAAGTGGTCAGGCTTTTGCAGCACCCACCGCAGCTGGAATCGTCATTACCAATAAAGTAAGCCTTGCATATAAAGTTGATACCATTCAGCAGGCTGAGCTTGAGGCTAACAGCAGCTTTCAAGTCGACCACAAAATAGATATGGAGATCGTGGATAACTTGGAAGCACCCACCATCATCCCAGGTCAGGGTATTAGTTATGAATATAGTTTGACTAACTCTGGTAACGAAGCTCAGATATACCAATTAAATTTAGCCAACTCTGCGGATGGCGCTGCTGATAGCGGCAACATTACCATTCCAGCGGTTACTTATGCTTTAACTGAAACGCCTCCCGCTGACACGTCCATTACAGAATCCGGTTATCTCACAATTCCTAGTGGCGCAACGGCACAATATACAGCGACATTTACTTACCCTCAGACTCTTGCTGATGGAGAAACCAAAATTGTAGATGGAAATACAATTATATTATTAGCTACGGCAAAAGCCGTTGCTGATAATACAGGTGCCGCTATTGCCGTAAATACCGCAGATACCGACAAAAACACTGCCGCCAACCTTAACACTAAACTAATACTCTTCCTTGAAGCCGAGTCTGACATGGTAACCGCAGATACCGATGCTGCTGGTAACGGAACAATATCAGTGATCACAACGACGACAGCAGTAACCGCTAATTTTGCTCATGATGGTAATGGAAATGGTAATTACACCGATCCAGAAGAGTCAGGACCAGGCTTAACGGTTAAGGTTATAAACGATCCAATTTGTAGCGATTTCATTCCAGATTATGATCAAGGGAATTACTATGCAGATTATGCTGCAGGCACGGTTAACACTTGTGTTGCTTCGGCCCCTACTGGGTATACGCCTAAAGCCATCCCTGGCGCTTTAGTTGAATACACTATTACAGCTAAAAACACTGGCTCGGTCGCGGCCACTGACGTGACCCTCGAACAAGATATTGCGAATCCGAATGCAGGCTATACTGACTTTCTACTGGCAGGCACACTAAGAAACGCTGCAACTTCAGAAGGTACAACGGCCGTTGATGCAGGTAACAACAAGCTCGTGGTTACGATTGATACTTTTGCGAAAGATCTCGAGGTCATTATCACCTTCACGGCACTTGTTGAATAACACTTAATGTTGTTTAGCCGTCACCTTAAACGCACGCAGCTTCCCTGCGTGGGTTTAAACAGAAACAAAGCTAAAGACACTGCCCCTGTCACAAGACGGGGCGGTGTTTTTGCCGTTGTTTTTAGTCTTGTGTTTGCCTCTCTATTTTCAGTCTTGCTGTTAAAGAGCGCGCACGCCGCCACCCCCAGCAACACTCTGATTAGCAACCAGGCATTTGTTCATTACCACTTTAAAAACGAAGATCACCAAGTCGCAGACACGGTGAGTTTCATCACCGCCCGTGACGCCTCTGGGGCTGGCACCCCGTCTATTATTACCCTGATGCACAACCGCATAGATTTTTCTGGGCAATTACAAGCGGCACAGGGTCCCGTTGTCGAGCCTGCTATTGACTCTGCTGCCGAACCTGCTGCCGACGCCGTGACGCCAACCGCACGCGCCCTCGTCGATACCCGTGGCGGTCATACCAGTGCCAGCTCTAACGGCTTGTCTTTATCTGGCGCTTTCCGCGTGCAGCCTGGGCAGTGCGCCACAGACCGCACCGGCAACACCTTAATCGCGCAAGACACCCCCACAGATTACCAAGGCAAGAGCCTGCCCCTGCCCGGCACCTTACGTTTATCCAGCGATGATTTTTTTAAGGTGGGTGACACTATCTTCATACACCTGCAAGATTTAGATCAAAATAACGACCCCGCCGCCATCGAAAGAATCGTGGTCACGATCATCAGCGGGAACGGCCTCGACACCGAAACCGTGCAGCTAACCGAAACCGAAAAAAGCTCGGGATTGTTCACCGGCTACATTCAAAGCGTTCTTCTCGACAACACCCTCGGCAGCACGCCGTTTGATTGCCGCCTATCGGTGGCCAGCAATTCAAGTATGCAGGCTCGCTATCAGGACAAGAGCGACCGCGTGGATATTTCTGCCGCCGCCGCCATGTTTGACCCCAGCTCTTATGTCATCGACGCCAACAGCGGTGCGTACATCAACGGCATAGAGGTCACCCTAATAGATGCCAGCACAAATTTAGCGGCCGATGTACTCAGTACCGACGGCGGCATTTTCCCCAGCACCGTCACCACCGGTGGCACCGTCTATGACTCCAAGGGCAATGAATATGTTTTTCCTTTCGGTGGTTTTGCCTTTCCGCTATTAGCAGCCGGCCAGTACCTGATTCGCGTGGGGCAAAGCACCTATCACAACTACCCTATCGCGCCGCAAAAATCCCTAGACGACATCAACGCCCTGCCCAACGGCCCCTTCAATTTAGACGAACGAGGCAGCCGTGCGCTGGCGTTCGATGTGGCCGGCATCACCTTGCGCATGGACATCCCCCTAGCGCCCAAGGACAACTCGGTGTTGCTCACCAAAACCGCCAATAAATCGTCCGCCGGTGTGGGTGAATTGGTAAGCTACAACATACAACTGCACAACAGTGACATTCCCGGCGACAACATCACCATTCACGATGTACTGCCGCAAGGCTTTCGCTACCTTGCTAACTCGGCCACCCTAGATGGCCTCGCCCTCGCCGAACCCACCATCGGCCGCGATGGACGAAGCCTGGCCTTTACCATTGCCAACCTCGAGGTGGATGAAACCCTCAACCTTAGATACGTGGCGCGCATCGGGGTCAACACCCCAGTGGGTAAGGCCACCAACACCGCCAGCCTAGTAGACGACCTGCTAATCGCCAACGTCACTAAGGCGCACATCGAAATAACAGAAGACTTATTCAGCGAAAAAAGCCGCTTATTTGGCCGCGTCTTCATCGGCGGCTGTGACGACACCAACCAGCAAGCCAGCATCGCCGATGAAGGCATCGCAGGGGTGCGCATCTACCTAGAAAACGGCAGCTATGTGGTCACAGATGAAGACGGCTTATGGCACATGGAAGCCCAAGAGCCAGGCAGCCACGTGGTGCAACTAGACACCGAAACCCTGCCTAAATATTTAGAGCTGATGGCCTGTGATACCAACGGCCACCACGCGGGCCGTGAATACAGCCAGTTTGTAGACCTAGAGCCGGGAACCATGTGGCGCGCCGACTTCGTGGTGAAACTTAAACCCCCCAGCGCAGGAGAGGTCACTCAACGCCTAAGCAGCCAGGTCATCACCTTGAGCGAAGCCGAGCGACTGCGCCAGGAGACTGAAAACCCCAACAGCCCAGTGACACAAAAAATCAGCTACCGGCTTAAATTAAGCGGCACCGAGGTCACCCTTAAAAAATTGCGCAGCCTCATCATGTTGCCTGCGGGGGTCATTTATAAGCAGAACAGCGCCCACTTTGATGGCGTGCCGGTTGCCCCTCCCAAAGCGTACGATGCCCAGACCCTAATGTTTAATCTCAACGACCCGGGTAAAGACTGGCGTCACACCCTCACCTTCGATGCCTGGATCACGCAAGATGCACAACCCGGCGAACTCACCACGCGGGCGGTGACCATGTTTAACGCCCCCAGCCAAAATAACCAGCGCACCCCGCTGGCGTTAACCTCTGCCCTGTTGTCTATTATTCCGGCCAATCGCCAAGCCCACAAACCGCAAGAGCCCCCTCGCTTTGATTCGTTTAACCCAGTGCTCAGTGATGCCGATAAAGCGCGCCTACAAGACGTCATTAAAAATTTAGCCGGCTTAAAGGGTTTAAAGCTAGAGGTGGCCGGTCATACCGATAACGTGCCCATCGCCAGCCGCAGCAGCCATGTATTTGCCAGCAACCGCGAGCTGTCCATGGCCCGTGCGCGCAGTACCGCCAACTACATTATGCAGGCGCTTAACTTACAACCTCAGCAGGTCAGCATTAGCGGCTATGGCTCTAGCCAACCCATAACGCATAATAACTCGGCAGATAATCGCGCCAAAAATCGGCGGGTAGAGGTCAACATACTGGCCGGTCATAACGGCATGAACATCATGCAGGCCGACTCGGGCAACAAAATAGTCGCCACCACCGGCATCGCCCCTGGGGGCTTTGATTTCCCCGAGGAAGCCACCGCCGCCGGGCCGCGGCAGCAAACCATTGTCATGCCCGAATTCGATAAGGCCTACCTCGCCCAAACCGATAATAGCTTCGAGTGGCTGTGGCCCAGCGGCGCATACCTGCCCAACATCCCCTCCACTAAGTTGGCGTTGAAACACCCCCTCGATCATAAGGTTCAATTAACCCTCAACGAGGTGCCCGTCAGCCCGTTAAATTTTGCCAAGCGCGAGCATTATGCCCCTAATCAGTCGGCCATCAGCATCTGGACTGGGGTGGACATTAAAGAAGGCAACAA
This sequence comes from uncultured Bermanella sp., assembly GCA_913054445.1. GTDB lineage: Bacteria > Pseudomonadota > Gammaproteobacteria > Pseudomonadales > Oceanobacteraceae > Bermanella. Next base: position 7,113 of record CAJXIK010000032.1, on the reverse strand, counting down.
CCATTTTGTAGCCTCGCTGGTGGACAGCCACGACAACATAGTGGCCCGCACCACATTCGATTTGCACTACGCAGGCAGCCCTACTCGGGTGGTGTTGGTTAACGCCGAGACCCAGGCCACCGCCGATGGCGTGGTGGCCCCGGTGATCGCGGTTAAACTATTTGATAAAGACGGCTACCCAGTGCGCAACGGTTTGCAGGGGGAGTTTAGCGTAGACAACCCCTACCAAGCCTTAAACCCCAACAAAGACCAAGTGCAGATTAACCGCAACGAATTTAAACCCCACTACGAGATCAGTGGCGATGGCACCGCTTACATTACCTTAGAGCCCACCACCCAAGCCGGGGAGGCGGTCATACGTTTTCCATTGGCCAATGGCCGTCAGGAAGAAATTAGAGTGTGGTTAAAACCGCAGAGCCGTGAGTGGATGCTCATCGCCTTGGGCGAGGGCACCATCGGCTACCGAGATATCGGCGGCCATGTGAAAAATGCCGAGTCCCACGCGATTAAAGATAAATTTTACAGCGACGGCCGCCTCGCATTATTTGCCAAGGGACAAGTCATGGGTGACTGGTTATTAACCGCCGCCTACGACAGCGCAAAGGGCAAGACCACCCCCTTTGAAAAATTGCTCGACCCCAATAAATATTACACTCTGTATGGTGACAACAGCCAACAGAAGCTCGATGCCTCCATGGCAGGTAAACTTTATTTACGCGTCGAGAAAGAACGTTTTTATACCGTGTTTGGTGATTACAGCACAGACCTAAGCAAGACCGAGCTCAGTAAATATCTAAGGAAATTCCACGGCATTCAATCTGTTTTTCAGGGCGACGTGGTGAGCTTCAACCTGTTTGCCACCGAGTCGGCACAACGCTTTGTGCGTGACGACATTCAGGGTGACGGCACCTCTGGGCTCTACCAATTAAGCCAAACAGACATCATCAGCAACAGTGAAACCATCACCCTGCAAGTACGAGACAGGTTCCAGAGTGCGCTGATATTAGAAGAAACCGAGCTGACGAAAGACAGCGACTACAGCATAGATTACATCGATGGCAGCCTGTTCTTTAAGGCCCCTGTCCACTCCACCAATGAAGAATTAAACCCAAGGTACATCGTCGTGCGTTATGAAACCAAGGACGACAACGCCGAGAATTTAACCTTAGGGGGGCGCGTGGCCGTGCACAACAAAGGTAAAGACCTAGAGCTGGGCAGCACCGTTATTAGCGAAGACTTGGGCAATGTAAAGCGCACCTTGAACGCACTAGACGCGCGCTATCAATTTAATGATGCCCTACAAATAAAGGCCGAAAGCGCCTTCAGCGAACAGCGTAACGATGGCCAGCATACGCGCGCCAGTGCCCACATTATTAGCCTCGATTACCGTGGCGAGCAACTGCAAAGCAAGGCCTACGCGCGCAGCGAAGAAGCCGGTTTTGGTCTAGACCAACTTAACGGCAGCCAGGGCAACAGCGAAAAAATAGGGGTCGAGAGCAGCTACTACTTTACCGCGGGGGAATACCTCAATGCCGTGTTTAGCGATCAAAACACCCTAGGCAGCGGCCAACGTCAAACCATGCTGGAGACAAAATATAACCAAGAATACGCGCTCGGCCGCTACTATGTCGGCGCCCGTCTCAGCCAGACGCAAAGCGCAGCGGGTGACCGCCAAACCATTCAGCAGATATTGGCAGGCCACTCCTTCTCCCTCTTTAACGGCTCGTTATTGTTAAACGCAGATGCCGAATTTAATTTAAAACAAAACCAAGACATCTACGACCTAGTGCGTTTAGGCAGCGACTACCGCATCAACGAACAGGTAACCTTATTTGCCGTATATGAGACCGGCCTCAGCGACGCCGCCCCACAGCGCAGCGTGTTGGGTTTACGCGCCACCCCATGGCAGGGCATGCAAGTCAGCAACAGCGTCGAACAACAAAACAACAAGGACGGCAGCCGTTTGTTTGCGGTACACGGCTTGAATCAGGAGATTAACCTAGATGAAAATTGGCAACTGAGCCTGGGCTTCGATCAGGCCCAAGATTTAGCAAACACCGTGCTCGAACAAAGCGAGCAAGCGGCCACCTCGGATGACTTCTATGCGGTCTCCGCTGGCTTGGGCTATCGCAGCCCACGATGGCAATGGAGCAACCGCTTGGAATACCGCGAAAGTAACAGCGGCCATAAATGGCATGCCCGCAGCGGCGTGTTCCACCCGGTGGCGCAAGGGTTGGCCATCGGCGCGAGTTTTGAATACCGCGCGGATGAACAAGCCAGCAGCCGCACCGATTTTAAACAGCTAGAGTTTGATATTGGCCTACGCCCATTAACCTACGGCCTAGCCTGGTTAAACCAAAGCAAGTACATAGAAGAAAAGCAAAGCAGCATAGACTCTGCCCTAGTGAGCCGCCGTTTATTAAACAACAGCCATGTGAACATGCGCTGGCACAAGACGCAGTTAAGCGCACAATACGGCTTAAAATATCTGGATGAAAATTTCGATGGCACTCAACACAGCGGCATCATAGATTTAATCGGCATGCAGCTGCGCCATCACCTCACGCCCAAATGGGACTGGGGGGTTCACCTGCAACGCCTATATGATCACGAACTAAAAGACAGCCGCCACAGCCTAGGGGGGAGCATAGGCTTTATACCACAGGCCAATACTTGGGTGAGTTTTGGTTATAATTTTGCAGGTTTCAGCGACCGTGATTTCGATGGCGCAGGCTATAACGCTCATGGCATTTACATGAAGCTACGCATCAAGGCCGACCAGGATAATCTGGCCAATTTGAGGAATTATTTCCAATAGGGCGAGCGGCCTTGGGATGGCCTCGGGATGGCCTCGGATGGCATTGGCGGCCTCGGCGGCCTTGGGGCTTTCGGCCACGGGGTGGCCTCGTACGAGGGCAGCCCCTGCCCGAATCTTTTGCAGCCCCTGCCCGAATCAAACCCCTAATCAAATTTAAAAACCGATGCCCCCTCATCGGCGCGGCTCACATTTTGCCGCAGCAAGGCAAACATATCACGGCCCATGCCCACATGATGAGCAGATAAATCTGGCACAGTAACCTCGCGCGCGGCCAATTCCGCGGCGGGCAGCAACACGTTTAATTCCCCCTTATGGCAGTCCAGCCTCAACAAATCTCCGTCCTGTAGCTTGGCCAGCAAGCCGCCATCCAGCGCCTCGGGGGTGAGGTGAATGGCGGCGGGCACCGCGCCAGAGGCACCGGACATGCGACCGTCGGTGACCAGCGCCACCCTAAAGCCTCGGTCTTGCAACACAGACAACACTGGGGTTAATTGATGCAGCTCGGGCATGCCGTTGGCCCGTGGGCCCTGATAGCGAATCACGGCGATGAAGTCTTGGTTTAACAAACCAGCGGCGAAGGCTTTTTGCAACTGCCACTGCTCGCTAAAAATCTTAGCCGGGGCGGTTATCAGCCACTGGCTCTCATCCACGGCCGAGGTCTTGATGACGCTCTTACCCAAGTTGCCGCTTAACACCCTAATACCCCCCTCTGGGTTAAATACCTGGCCGCTGGCCGCGATCACCTGAGGGTCGAGGCTAGACGTCACGCCCGTGCGCCAGGCCAGCTGACCATCCAACAGGTAGGCTTCTTGGCAATACCTGTGCATGCCTGGCCCCACTATGGTATTCACCTCCTCGTGCAGCAGACCATCCCCTAACAGGCGGTGGATGATAAGGTTCATGCCCCCCGCCGCGTGGAAGTGGTTCACATCTGCCGTGCCGTTGGGGTAGACCCGAGCCAACAGGGGCACCACCTGCGACAGGCGCGCAAAATCCTGCCAGTGAATGATGATGCCCGCCGCCCGCGCGATGGCCACTAAGTGCAGCGTGTGGTTAGTGGAGCCGCCGGTGGCCATGAGCCCCACTATGGCATTGACCAAGGATTTCTCGTCGATCATCTCGCCTATGCCCATGGACTCGATGCCGTTTAAGCCATCACACAAAATATTCACGGCCCCCTCGGTGAGGCCCTCACGCAACGGCGTGCCCGGATTAACAAAAGACGAACTGGGCAGTTGCAGCCCCATCATCTCCATGAGCATCTGGTTAGAGTTGGCGGTGCCATAAAAGGTACAGGTGCCCGCGCTGTGGTAGGACGCAGACTCGGCTCGCAAGAGCGCATCACGGTCCACCTCCCCCAGCTGAAACGCCTTGCGAACACGCGATTTCTCGGCGTTGCTAAGGCCCGACACCATAGGCCCCGCCGGAATAAACAGGGTGGGTAAGTGCCCAAAGCGCAGGGCACCGATCAACATGCCGGGCACAATTTTATCGCAGATGCCCAGACACACAGTGGCATCAAACAGGTTGTGGCTCAGGGCGATGGCGGTACTCATGGCGATGCTGTCACGGGAAAATAAGCTCAGCTCCATGCCCGCCTGCCCCTGCGTGACACCGTCGCACATGGCGGGCACGCCCCCGGCAAACTGAGCGCTGATGCCCTTCTTCATGGCGGCGCGTTTAATCTGCGCAGGGTAATCTAGGTAAGGGTGGTGGGCCGAGAGCAGGTCGTTGTAGGCCGAAATAATGGCGATATTGGGTTTTTCATACTGTGCCAGCTGCCGCTTTTCTTGAGCCGAGCCAGCGGCGAAGGCATGGGCTAGGTTGCCGCAACTTAAAGATTGACGCGCCACCCCTTGGCTTTTCATGTCTTGCAGCTGTGACAGGTAACGCTCGCGGCTCCCACGACTGCGGCGCACGATGCCCTCGCTAACCTGGGTAATAACAGTGTTCATCTGCGAATACCTATCAATAGATTAAAAACATTGCTAGACAGTCTGTTGTGCTAACTGGGCTGTGACAGTCTGCTGTGCCAGCCGTGTGATGGCTGGCCAGTCTTTGCGCTGCACCAGCGCTTTGGGTGTCAGCCAAGAGCCGCCCACACACTGCACATTGGGCAGGGCCAGCACCTCGGCGAAGTTGTCCATGGTGAGGCCGCCGGTGGGGCAAAAACGCACGTCGGGAAACGGCCCATTGAACGCCTGTAGTAGCTGGCCCGCCCCCAGCACAGAGGCCGGAAACAGCTTGAAGCGCTGGTAGCCGTGCTCCATACCTAACATGATATCACTGGCCGTGGCGATGGCCGGAATATAATGCAGCCCCATGTCTTGTGCGGCCCGCAGCAGGCCAGTGGTGAGGCCGGGGCTTAAGGCAAATTCGACCCCGAGGGCCTCGACCTGGGCGAGCTGCTCGACACTGGTCACCGTGCCCGCGCCGACGATGGCCTCTGGCACCTCGCCCATAATGGCGGCCATGGCCGCTAACGCCGCCTCGCTGCGCAGGGTGATTTCCAACACACGAATGCCACCGGCCACCAACGCCTGCGCCAGCGGCACCGCATCGGCCAATTGCTCGATGACCATCACCGGCACCACGGGTGAGGCCTTTAGGATTTCATCCAACGAACGAGCATGCATGTTAAGCCTCCGCTCCGTTATTGCGTCGCGTAAAACACCTCGAGCCGAGGGTTCGCTTGCCCTAAAAAAGCCCGTATGGGCATGGCCATGGTATCTGCCCCGGCCACCGCGCGCCGTAAGCTGGTTAACTTATTGTCACCCTTTAATAGTAGATAACGATGACGGCTGGTAAGCAAGTAGGACAGGGTTAACGACATGCGTTCATGGGGGGCGCTGTTGGGTTGTAGCGCCATGGCCCGCCGTGCATTATTTTTATCGAGCATCTGCCCTAAGATTTTTTGATCCCCGCAGGGAAACCAAGAAGCGGTATGGCCATCGTCGCCCATGCCCAGCAGCAATACATCAATATTAGCAGGCAATGCCTGCAAGGCCAGATTACACGCCGCCTGCGCCTGCTTGGCGCTGGCCGCCGCAGATTTAAGCCCCTGCAAGTGGGCCGACTGCGCAGCGTTTTGTAGCAGGGTGCTGCGCACTAAATGCTCGTTGCTGTGCACGCTCTGCGTATCGAGCCAGCGTTCGTCCACCAGCACCACCCGTACCTTGTGCCAGGCCAGCTCGATCTTGCTTAATTTTTCGAATAATAGCCTAGGGGTGCTGCCGCCAGAGACCGCCAGCAGCGCCTCACCCTGTTGTTCGATGGCCGTGCCAAGCTGCGCGGCAATTTGCTGACTCAAGACCTCACTTAACTGGCCTAGATCGCTGAAACTATGCATGCCGTTCGCCCACGCCCGTTAAGCGCCATTGGTGTTAGATGGGTGTTAGATGGGTGTTAGAAGTCTTGCGGACCATTGATATTTTTGAAGCATGGCGCCTGAGCGGAAAAATCCACCTCCACGGCGGCGATGCTGTCGAGCCATTCATAGGTCTTGCGACGCCCGGACAACAAGTACATGTGTAGATTTTCTCGGTGGCGCTTATGCAGTAATAAATGCAGGTTTTGGCGACGCTGACCATCGTGTACCACGTTGGCCATGGACAGTTGATCCGAGGCCACCTGGCTCATTTTTTTCAGGTAAGCGGCAGGCAGCTCGGGGGTGTCGCAGGGGCTAAACAACACCCAATCTTCCTGCGCCGCCTGCAAGCCCGACAATATGCCCAATAACGGCCCGGCGTTCTCCCCAATATCGGCCAGTTTTTGGTCGGCAAACACCTCGAAGCCCAGCGCCTCATATTGCGGCGCGTGACGATTGGTGTTCACCAGTAATTGACAGGCCCCCGCGAAGCCCTGAGCCACCTGCTTGACCATGGGCACTCCTTGATATTCTAGTAGGCCCTTATCCCTGCCACCCATACGCTCACTCTGGCCACCCGCGAGGATGACACCGCTTACTTTTAACATTTAAAAACCTATCGAGGATCGTTGCCCAACATCACACTGGCCACCATTAAACCCCGTAGCGCGCCCCCTTTCAAATGGGTGGGGTCAACTTTGCAGCATGTTGTGCAGGACAATTGCATTAAAATAAGCACAAGGGGCAATCTGTGGAGTCCGCCTTGCCATCAAGCAGCCAGGGCAATCGCATTAAAATTAAAGTCGCACCATTGCGTTTCCCCGCCAGCCTTATAACCTGCGGCTCCTTCAATATTTGAGACTTAGCGGCCACGCGGATTTAGATTAAAATTGGGTTTAGTGCTTTTTTAGGGTGTTCGAGGCATGGA
>CAJXIK010000031.1 GCA_913054445.1 uncultured Bermanella sp. | reverse complement strand
AACTCTTCGGCGCGCTTAGCAACAGAGCGTGGATCACGCTCGTAACCCTGCATAGTAGCAGGCTCGATGATGTCACAGCGTAAGATTAGAGTGGCATCTTCGGTGAACGGGTCAAGGAAAGAAGTGGTGTCGTCTGGCAAAAGAATCATGTCGGATTCGTTGATGCCTTTCCAGCCTTCGATTGAAGAGCCATCGAACATCTGGCCTACTTCAAAAAATTCTTCATCAACGTAAGAGCTAGGAATAGAAACGTGCTGCTCTTTACCTTTGGTATCTGTAAAGCGAAGGTCAACCCACTTTACGTCGTTATCTTTAATCAGCTTCAGGGTGTTCTCTGACATTTGGTGTTCTCCAATGTGTGCATCTATTAGTGTTGCGACTGGCTCTGTGGGAGCCTGCTGTAGAGTTGCTGTCGGTCTTGTGAGCAATTACTGTGCCATTGGCTCGCAAGCTTTAAAACCGTACTGCGTAGCGTTCGGGCTGGGGCGGCAAAAAACAACAAAACCCTAACCTGGTGCGCTTATTTCTCTACTGGTCTTATTTGGTGCATAAGCTCGGCCGCTCAGTCTTTAGGCTGACTTAGCCGAAAGGTGTAGACATTATAGGTTCAACCCTTGCAGGTAGATAGTCGGCAGAGTGGTTTGTTGTGCCCAGTGGGTGCACATTTTACGCGTTCATCCAGAGTAGATCAAAAAATACACAAAAATGCGCTTTTTCCTCTGTTTTTCATAGCTTGCTAGGCCCAAGGTAGCTATAATCTGCGCCTAAATTTTCGGGCTCGTCTATAGGACACATTTTATGATTGAGAATCTACGTAATATCGCCATCATTGCTCACGTTGACCACGGTAAGACTACCCTAGTCGACAAACTGCTAGAGCAGTCCGGTACTCTTGATCGTAAAGAGCTGGGCGGTGAGCGTGTGATGGATTCCAACGACCAGGAAAAAGAGCGTGGCATTACCATCCTGGCAAAAAACACCGCCATCAAGTGGGACAAGTACCGCTTCAACATCGTAGACACACCAGGGCACGCCGACTTCGGTGGTGAAGTAGAGCGTGTCATGTCTATGGTTGACTCTGTATTGCTTATTGTTGATGCAGTAGACGGCCCCATGCCGCAAACTCGCTTCGTAACGCAAAAAGCATTCGCACAGGGCCTTAAGCCAATCTTGGTTGTCAACAAAATTGACCGCCCTGGCGCGCGTCCTGACTGGGTAATGGATGAAGTCTTCGACTTGTTCGACCGTTTGGGTGCCACCGAAGAACAGTTAGATTTCCCTGTTATTTACGCTTCTGCTATTAACGGCATTGCCGGTACTGACCCTGAAGATATGTCAGAAGACATGACGCCATTGCTTGAAGCCATTGCTGAAAACGTGCCTGCGCCTAAAGTAGACGTAGATGGCGATTTCCAAATGCAAGTTTCTTCACTCGATTACGACCCGTTCAAAGGCGTTGTCGGTATTGGTCGTATTACTCGCGGTAAGCTTAAAACCAATGCGCAGGTGGCTATTATTGGTGCCGACGGCGCCGAGCGTAAAGGTAAGGTAACCGAAGTTAAGGGCTACCACGGTTTGCATCGTGTTGTTGTTCAAGAAGCCACTGCCGGCGACATCGTATGTATTACCGGTGTTGAAAAGCTAAACATCTCCGACACACTTTGCGTGCCAACCAATGTTGAAGCCTTGCCTCCTCTTTCGGTAGATGAGCCAACGGTCAGCATGACCTTCCAGGTGAACAACTCTCCGTTTGCGGGTAAAGAAGGTAAGTTTGTAACCAGCCGTAATATCGCTGATCGCTTAGAAAAAGAGTTGATTCACAACGTGGCTTTGCGTGTTGAGCCTGGTGAAAGCTCTGAGAAATTTAAAGTTTCTGGCCGTGGTGAATTACACCTTTCGGTATTGATCGAAACCATGCGTCGTGAAGGTTTTGAGATGGGTGTAGGTCGCCCTGAAGTGGTTCAAAAAGAAGTAGACGGTGTAATTCATGAGCCGTACGAACAGGTAATGATTGACGTTGAAGAGCAGCATCAGGGTCCTATCATGTCTGAAATGGGTGATCGTCGTGCCGAGATGACCAACATGGTGCCAGATGGTAAAGGCCGTGTACGTCTTGAGTTCATGATGCCGGCACGTGGCTTGATTGGTTTCCGTTCTGACTTCATGACCATGACAAGTGGCTCTGGTATTTTGACCAACGTATTTGACCATTATGGTCCAGTACAGGCCGGTCTAGGTTCTACTCGCCACAACGGCGTAATGGTATCTATGGTATCGGGTAAGGTTCTGGGCTTTGCCTTGTTTGGTTTGCAGGATCGTGGCCGCATGTTTGCGGTTCCTTCTCAAGAAATTTACGAAGGCCAGATCGTGGGTTTGCACTCTCGTGATAATGACTTAACGGTTAACCCGACTAAAGCGAAGCAGCTAACCAACGTTCGTGCTTCTGGTACTGATGAAGCCATTAACCTGGTTCCTGCTGTTAAGCACACGCTAGAGCAAGCACTAGAATTTATCGAAGATGATGAACTAGTCGAAGTGACACCGCTCAGCATTCGTATTCGTAAGAAGCACCTTACTGAAAACGATCGTAAAAAAGCGAAGTCTAACAAGAAAAATATGTAAGTTTAAAACTTAGCTTTAACGAAAAGGGGCGATCACTATGTGGCCGCCCCTTTTTGCGTTTGGTTTTCTTTCCTTGCTCAGCCCGCTAGCCGCGGGCCTGTTCACATAGTCTTTTAAATAAAGTAAAGCACTGCAAAGTTGCATTGAGGATGCCTTATACTAACGGCTTAAGTGAATTTGGCTCTGAAAATTTTACAAAGTGGGTGAATATGAAGGCTCTTATACAGAGAGTAACCCGTGCTTCGGTGGCGGTAGACGGTGCCATCACGGGTGAAATAAAACAGGGAATCTTGTTGCTGCTGGGGGTTGAGAAAAATGACACGCAAGAGATTGCCAGTAAGCTGCTGAAGAAGGTTTTAAGCTATCGCATTTTTGCCGATGACGATGCCAAGATGAACTTAAATGTTCAGCAGGTGCGCGGCCAGCTCTTGGTGGTGTCGCAATTTACGTTGGTGGCCGATACAAAAAAAGGCACCCGGCCCGGCTTTTCCAAGGGGGCCAGTCCTGAATTGGGTGAGTGCCTGTACGACTTTTTTGTAGAACAGGCTGGTGCGTCGATCGCGACCGAGAGCGGCCGCTTTGGCGCAGATATGCAGGTCAGCCTAGTGAATGATGGGCCGGTAACCTTTTTATTGGAAGTGACATGATGCGTTACAGGGCATCCGCTGGGCTAAAAAAGCTGCTCAGGAATATCCTCGTCATCACTTACTTTATCGAACTGCTCGCCCGTGCTTAACCCTGGGGCTTGTTGCATTTCCTGGGGAATATTTTCCACCCTAAACATCTCAAAGATGGCATTGCTCTGGCCTGGGTAGGCGCGTTTGCCAGTTTGCGGGTCGATGCGCACCGACACTAGGCCGTCGGGTTGCTTAAGCGGTGCATTGGGCATGTCTTGTAAGGCGGTCTTCATGAACTCTACCCAAATAGGCAGTGCGGTGTTGCTACCAAAAGCCGAGCGTCCCATGGTCTGTGGGCTGTCAAAACCCACCCAGACATTAGCGACTATCTGCCCATTAAAGCCCGAGAACCAAGCGTCTTTCTGGTCGTTGGTGGTGCCGGTCTTACCGGCGAGGTCGCTGCGTTTTAATGCCAGTGCGCGCTTGCCTGTGCCCCGCTTGATGACGTCTTTGAGCATGGTATACATAAGGTAATTTACCCGTTCGTCCATCACCCTAGGGGCCAGTGGTGGGAATTGCGCGCTGAACTCGGCGAGGCTGAGCGCGGGCTCACCAGTGGCGGGTGCTTGTGCCTGCTCCTGCTCCTGCTCTAATAATGTCTGCTTATAATCATCAATGCTTTGCTGGCAGGGTTCACACACCGTGAGTGCCAAATGTTCATATAGGGTCTCGCCTTCGTTGCTTTCTATGCTCTGAATTAAGTGGGCATCAACACGATGGCCTCCGTTGGCGAGGGTGTTGTAGGCGCTGGCCATCTCGTAGGGGGTTAAGCCCGAGCTGCCGAGGGCCAGTGACAAGTCGCGATTTAATTTTTTTCTATCTATGCCCAAGTTGGCAATGTAGCGAATGGAGCGGCCGATGCCGGTTTGGCTTAATAATCTAATGGATACCAAGTTGCGTGATTTGTAGAGTGCTTGGCGCAGACGGGTGGGGCCAAAAAATTTGCCGCTGTAATTCTCTGGTCGCCATACGGCTTCTAGGCTGTCGTCTTCAAAGACCAGTGGGGCATCGTTGATGAGCGAGGCGGGGGTGAGGCCAAACTCTAGGCCGGCACTGTAGACGAAGGGTTTGAAGCTGGAGCCAGGTTGGCGGTCGGCCTGAGTTGAGCGGTTGTATTTGCTGCGGGCAAAATCATAGCCGCCCACGAGGGCGTTGAGAGCACCGTTTTGGGGATTAAAGGAAACCAGCGAGGCCTGGGTGGCCGGTTCTTGCGCTAGCCAATAGTGGTCGCCGTCTTTCTGTAGCAGCGCCTTTTGACCCACGGTGAAAATTTGCTCGGCCTGCTCGATGACAGGGCCCAATTTATCTATGGTGATGAATTCTCTAGCCCATTGATAATGCTCGGCTAGTAAGGTGACGCGTGTCTTGTCTTGCAGTGTTAGCTCGACACTCTGGGTTGAGTGGTCGATGCTGGTCACCACGGCCCACAGTAGGCTGCCCGGCGCGCGTGTTCTTTGCGTCTGTCTGAGCCAAAAATTCAAATTGAGAGCTTGCGGGCTGGGGGGTAGAAATAGGTGCTTGTCTCCGCTTGGAGTGGGGTCTCCGGGCGACCAGTTGCTGGCTGCTAAGAAGACCTCCAGCTCCTGTTGTTCGCTCAATATATAGTCGGCGAGGCGCACTAAGGGTTGGCGCAAGCCGTGCTTGCGATCAAATTGGTGGAGGCCGTTGCGAATGGCGTGCTGGGCGGCCATTTGCAATTCGCTGTTTACGGTGGTGATGACCGAGTAGCCTTTAGTGTAGAGGTCGGCCGGATAGCGCTTGAGCATCTCGCTGCGTACCATCTCGGCAATATAGGGGGCGCTAATCTGGCTGGCCAGTCCGTGGAATTTTGCGCTTACTGGCTCTGCCCCGGCCTCATCGAATTCGGCCTGGCTAATAAAGCCGGTGACAAACATGCGTGCCAACACATAGTTGCGACGGTGGCGGGCGCGTTGCGGGTTGTTGATGGGATTGGCGGCGCTGGGGGCTTGCGGCAGCCCGGCGATCATAGCTAACTGGGCTAGGGATAATTCGTGCATGGGTTTGCCATAATAAACCTGGGCCGCCGCGGCCACTCCATAGGCCCGCTTGCCCAAAAATACCTTGTTGACGTATAGCTCAAGAATTTCCTGCTTACTGGTCTCTTGTTCGATGTGCAGTGCCAGTAGTATTTCTGTGAACTTACGGGTGAAGGTTTTTTCACTGCTTAAATAATAATTCTTGGCCACCTGCATGGTGAGTGTGCTGCCCCCCGAACGCTTCTTGCCGGTGGTAATTAATTCGTATGCGGCACGGGCTAGGCCCTTGATGTCGATGCCTGGATGTGAAAAAAAGTTTTCATCTTCTGCGGCGATGAGGGCATTATAAAATTGTTGAGGAACCTGCTCATAACGAATAGGTGTGCGTCTTTTTTCGCCAAACTCGGCGATTAATTTATGGTCGCTGCTATAGATACGTAAAGGGGTTTGCAGTTGTATGTTTTTTAGGCTTTCGACTGAGGGCAGGCTGGGGGCTAGATATAAATAAACGCTACAGACGCCAATTATCAAGCTAAAAAAGCCAGCGCAGGCACTTATTGTTAAAAAACGCAAAACAGGTCGATTTATTGTCATCATTAATTGCTTAGAATAGAGATATATACCCAGGAATTTTGGGTGTTGGCCATTGTAAATGGTTTTTTGTTCTTTTAATGTGATTGTGCTTATAATGAATCACTATTCATACATTTTGGCACCTTTCGCGTGTGTGTGCTGTATTAATTAAGGGATAGCGGTGCTAGCCAAACTATTTAAAAAGAAAAATAAGGCAGTTCTCGGGATCGACATAAGTTCCACTAGCATTAAACTTATTGAACTAACGGAACAAAATGGGCGCATGCAGGTGGAAGCTTATGCCAGCGAAGCCCTGTCTGAAAATGCCGTGGTGGAACAAGCCATCAATGACGAAGAAGCGGTGGCCGAGTCCATCAAGAGAGCCTATCTTCTTTCGCGCAGCTCAGTAAAAAAAGCCTCGGTGGCGGTGGCGGGTTCGGCCGTTATCACTAAGGTCATTCAGATGAGTGCAGGCCTCTCTCCCGACGAGATGGAAAACCAAATTCGTGTCGAAGCCGATCAATACATTCCCTACCCCCTAGAAGAAGTGGCGCTGGATTTTGAAGAGCAGGGTGCCGCCGAAGGCAGTGATGGCCTAGTGGATGTGTTACTCGCCGCTTGCCGTAAAGAAACGGTCGAACTAAGAGAAGATGCCATCGAAATTGCCGGGCTGGAATCCTCAGTGGTGGACATAGAGGCATTTTGTGTCGAGCGCGCCTACCAATTGTTGGCCTCCCAGCTAGAGGGTGACAGCATCGATACCGTCGCCATCATTGATATCGGTGCCACCATGACCACCCTCAACGTGCTGCATAAAGGCGGCATAATCTACACCCGTGAACAGATGTTTGGCGGTCGCCAACTCACCGAAGAAATTCAACGCCGCTATGGTATCAGCGCCCAAGAGGCCATGAAGGCTAAGCTCGAAGGTGGCTTGCCTGACGATTACGAGTCGGAGATTTTAGAGCCCTTTAAAGATGCCGTGGTGCAGCAAGTTAGCCGCTCCTTGCAGTTTTTTTATAGCTCCAGTCAATACAACGATGTGGATTATGTGGTTTTGGCGGGGGGCACCTCTGCACTAGAAGGGCTGGTGGAGCAGGTCCAGGAAAAGATGGGGGTCTCGGCCATCGTCGCCAATCCCTTTGCGAACATGACGCTGGGAGATAAGGTGAACGCGCAGCTACTGGCCAACGATGCCCCAGGATTATTAGTGGCGTGTGGTTTGGCCATGAGGAGTTTCGACTAGATGTTAGATTTTAGCCTTACTTTATGGTTAACGGGCTTGCAGCCTCTAGGTGCGAACTAATGGCAAAGATTAACCTTAGACCATGGCGAGCAGAGCTACGTCAGGAACGTCAGAAAGAATACCTCACCGTGCTGGGCGCGGTGTTGATGGCCGCTTTGGCCTTATGGTGGTTAATCAGTGGGGCCATCGGCGGAGGGATCGAAGATCAGCAGTCGCGTAATCGCTACCTCGAACGCCAGGGAGCGTCGCTGGATAAAAAAATAAAAGAGATTCGCGAACTCAGAACCAAGCGCGAGCAGCTACTGGATCGCATGCGTTTAATCCAAGACTTGCAGGGTAATCGCCCGGTAATCGTGCGCATATTTGATGAGCTCGCGCGGGTCATGCCGGAAGAGCTTTTCTTTGTGCAGGTCACCGCTAAGGGCAGCAGTTTTACCCTCAAGGGGCGCGCCGCCAGTAACGAGCAAATATCTCAGCTCATGCGTAATTTCGACCAATCTCCCTGGTTTGTGAATCCAAACCTATTGGGGGTGCAATCTAATAAAGGGGGCTACAGCAGCTTCGATATGCTGGTCGGTCAGTCTCGCCCTGTCGTGGGAGAGGCTAAATAATGGATTTCCAAGAGCTAAATGACAAACTCAGCAGTTTTGATATCAACGATGTCGATTGGAACAACATGGGCTCCTGGCCCTTGGCTGGGCGCATATTCTTTGCCGTCTTGGTGTTTTTGACGATCCTGATCGGCATGTACTTCTTCGATATTCAGGGGCTTACCGACCGCCACGCAGCGGTGCAGGCCAAGGAAGCGACCCTCAAGCAAGACTTCGAGACCAAGGCCTTTCGGGTAGCAAACCTAGCAGGCTATAAAGAGCAGTTAACGGTCATCGAAAGCTCTTTCGGCAGCCTGTTGCGGCAACTCCCCAAGGATACTGAGGTGCCGGGTCTACTTGACGACATCACCTCCGCTGCTCTAGGTGCCAGCTTGCAGATTAAATCGATCAAGTTAGACAAAGAAATCGAGACCGAATACTACACCGAGCTGCCCATCAGCATCGATGTGGTGGGCGAATACCACGACTTCGGCGCATTTGTCAGCGCGGTGGCGGGCCTAGGTCGCATCGTGACCCTGCATGACTTCGAGGTGGTGAGCGCCAACGATAATGACGCCAACAAACTCAACCTGAAAATCGTGGCTAAGACCTATCGCTACAACAGTGAAGGCAAGCGCAAAAAGAAGGGGAAGAAGGGGCGTAAGAAATGAAAATACTGGTATTGATTAGCGTTCTTCTTCTAAGTGCCTGCTATGGCGGCCCCGAGGTGGATGACCTCGAGGTGTTTGTGGCCGATACCACGGCCAAGCCAAGGGGGCGCATCAAGCCGCTGCCTGAATTCCAGCCTTATTCTACCTTTATCTATGGTGCCTCTGCGTTGCGCTCCCCATTTGAGTCGCCGGTGGTATTCGAAGAGATGGCCACTCGTTATGCTACGCAGGCAGATGCGCCAGATAACCTCAGGCACAAGCAGCCACTAGAGCGTCATTCGCTGGGTGAATTAAGCCTAGTGGGCACTCTATCGAAAGAGGGTGATGACGGGCTAAAGGCCCTGATTAAAACCGCCTCGGGTAATGTTCATGTGGTGACGGTAGGTCAGTATATGGGTAAAAATAACGGGCGCGTCCTTAACATTTTAGATAGCCAACTAGATTTAATCGAAGTGGTACCAAACGGCAGTGGTGGATGGATATCACGGCCCCATAGCATGGGCATGAAAGATTCTGCCGGAGGTGAAAAATGAACACAAAGATCATAACAAGATGGCTATTATGCCTGTGGTTACTGGCCTCGGCTGGGGCGCAGGCGGTGATGTTGCAAAGCGTAGGGTTTTCTTCTCTGCCCGGCGACAAGACAGAAATGGAACTAAAATTTGATGGTGAGCCGCCTCAAGTATCTGGCTATACCATCGAGTCGCCAGCCCGTATCGCCCTCGACCTGAAGAGTACCGGCAGCGAGCTGAAGAAAAAGTACCATAAGATCGGCATGGGCAATGCGCGCACCGCCATCGTCGTGGGCACTCGGGATAAGACCCGGGTGATCATCAATCTCACCGAATTAAGCGGCTATAGCACCCGTGTCGAAGGCAGTAGCCTGTTTGTGTTGATCGGCGAGCAGGGCCCGGCACCCAAGCAAGACTCCTCTCAGTTGGGGAGTAATCAGCCCGATTACCAAAAGACGCAGGCGGGCAAAGAGGATAATCGCATTGTCGATATCGATTTCCGTCGTGGCGACCTCGGTGAAGGGCTCGTGCTAATCAGGCTGACCAATCCCAACGTGCCGGTTGATATCTCGCAGCAGTCCGGCCGTATTCGTGTGGAATTCGATAACATTAAGCTGGCCGATGAGATGCGTCGCCGCCTAGATGTAAGAGATTTTGCCACCCCTGTGCGCTTTATCGATGCCACGGTCGAGGCGGGTAAGCCGGTGTTCTTCATCGAGCCCAGCGATGAGCTATACGATTACCTAGCCTATCAAACCGACAACCTGTTAACCATCAGCATCAAGCCACTCACTAAGAATGAAGAGGAGCAAATTCGCCAAGAACGCTTCCCTTATACCGGCGAAAAACTGTCTCTTAACTTCCAAGACATAGAGGTTCGTACCGTCTTGCAGATCATCGCCGACTTCACTGGCTTCAACCTAGTGGCCAGCGACACGGTGGATGGCAGCATTACCCTGCGTCTCAAGAATGTTCCCTGGGATCAGGCCTTGGATATCGTGCTTAAGTCCCAGGGCTTGGCCAAGCAACAGATTGGTAATGTGTTGATGGTGGGGCCAGCCGATCAGATCGCTAATCGCCAGAAGATAGAGCTAGAAGCCAACCGTCAGGTGGAGGAGTTTTCTCCGCTGCGTACCGAGTTTATTCAGGTGCGTTATGCCAAGGCCACCGACCTGCTGGCGTTGGTCTCAGCCGAGAACAGTATGCTCACGGAGCGTGGTAGCGCCAGTGTCGATGTGCGCACCAATACCATCATAGTGCACGACACGACGGCTTCCATCGAAGCGGTGCGCCGCGCCATCAAGGTACTGGATATCCCCGTGCGCCAGGTCTTAATAGAGGCGCGCATCGTGGTGGCTTCCACCAATGTGGGCGAGGCTCTGGGTATTCGCTGGGGCGGTGGCTACGGCAAGTTGCAAAATAACCAGATCATCACCGCAGGCGGTACTCGTGCGGCGACCATCGCGCGCAACAACATTGTGGTGGATCAAATAAATGGCGATACCCCAGATGACTTCGACTTGGATCAGGCAAACGTGGTCAATTTACCGGTGGCGAGCGCCACGGCGACCACCTTCGGCATCGGCGTTAACGCCTTCGACTATATGTTAGACCTAGAGTTATCTGCCATGGAGTCCGACGGTCGCGCCGAAATTATCTCGCAGCCGAGGGTGATCACCGCAGATGGGCAAACCGCCAAGATTCAGGCTGGTACCGAGATCCCCTATGAACAGGCCTCGGCCAGCGGTGCCACCACCATCACCTTCAAGGAGGCGGTGCTAAAGCTGGAGGTCACTCCGCAGATCACCCCGGATGATAGAATCCTTATGGACCTAGTGATTAACAAGGATGCCGTTGGCGAGATCATTAACAATATTCCAACGATCAATACCAACGAGCTGGAAACCCAAGTGCTGGTCAATAACGGCGAAACCATCGTGCTGGGTGGCATCTTTCAATCGGAAGACATTACCACCGTAGATAAGACCCCCTTCTTCGGTGACCTGCCGGTGATTGGCCGCCTATTTAGGCGCACCACCCACACCGAAGATAAGAGCGAACTGCTTATATTTATCACCCCAAGATTGGTGAAAGATGTACTGGGTTCCAACTAGCTCGAGGCTTTTAATATTCATGGGGTGCTAGCCCCATGAATAGACACAGGGTATTCTGGCAGGCACCCATAAGAGCGGCGACAAAAGTTTTATAAATGAGAAGTATGTCAAAACGAAATGTATACCTAGTTGGCCCCATGGGCGCGGGTAAGAGCACCATCGGCCGCTTGCTTTGTGCCGAGCTAAAACTTGAATTCAAAGACAGCGACAAAGAGATCGAAGATCACTGCGGTTGTAACATTCCGTGGATATTTGATGTGGAAGGTGAGGCAGGCTTTCGCGAGAGAGAGGCGATGGCCATTGCCGAGATTACCCTCGAACACGGCGTGTTGATGGCCACGGGAGGCGGTGCGGTATTGCGCGCGCAGAATCGCCAGCATCTGTCCGCGCGTGGCACCGTCGTGTATTTAAAGACCTCGGTGGATCAACAGCTGGCGCGTACTGCAAAAGATAAAAATCGTCCCCTGCTGCAAATAGACAACCCCAGAGAAGTGCTCAGCCGTTTAATGAAAGAGCGGGACCCACTCTACGATGAGGTCGCCGACATCACCATTCACACCGACGAGCGCAATCCCAAGTTCGTCATACAAGAAATATTAGCCCAGCTAAAAAAATTAAGTGTCATCGATTAAGCCATGAAAGAACTCAGTGTTGATCTGCCAAATAATAGCTACCCTATTTTTATTGGCCAAAATATTCTAGCCGATTCATCTCTAGTCGCACCTTATGTGGCGGGCAAACAGGTGATGATCGTCACCAATGAAACCATTGCCCCGCTGTATTTGGCACAGGCCAAGAAACTGTTCGCGGATTTCCA
>CAJXIK010000030.1 GCA_913054445.1 uncultured Bermanella sp. | reverse complement strand
CCGAAGGCAACTTGCATCATAAAATTTCGGGGGTTTAAGCTAGCAAAATATGCGTGTATCAGCCAAAAGATTCGGGCAGGGGCTGCCCTCGTACAAAAGCTAATCCACAGACCAGTTCTTCACCACGATTAAAAACTTCCAGTCCCCTTGGCGAATTTTGATGCGCTCCGGCAGATTATGGTAGTTGTGGTATCTCAGTAGCTCCACCGTCCAGCGATCCTGCTTAATCTCGCTTAATCGACCATCCTTGCTGGTGGTGTGGGCGGTGCTGAAGGGGGCTTGCTTGCCCTGCAACCAAAAAGGTAGGTTTTGCAGGGGGAAGAACCAGCCCAGCTGTTGGTATACAAGTTGTTGCGGGTTAAGGCTCTCGCTGGTCTTGCCCCCCTGAGTGAGAGTGGCCTGTTGTGGGTTGCCCTGAATACGAGTGCTGCCCTGGCCTAGCGGGCCGCTCACATATATGTCGAAGTTGTCCAGCTGTTGTTGCCAGCGAATGAAACCGGCTGCGCTTTCCTTCGGGGTGGTGATGCCGATCTTGCCGCTGAGGGTCCAACTATCTGAGTTGGGTTTGCGGGTCAGCGGGCTACAGCCGGTGATTTGGCCGCTTAATAAAACCGTTAACAGGGTGATTAATAGGGGGGTTAATAGCTGGGGTAATAACACACGCATTTACAGGTTCACCTCTAGGCGACTTAAGGTGTCCAGTAGGATCTGGCTGTGGGGCTGTTGTTTGATGCCTTGATGCCAGATTTCCTTGGCCTCTTTATGTAGGCCCATGGCCCACAATACTTCACCGAGGTGGGCGGCCACCTCGGCATCGGGAAAGCTACCATAGGCCTTCTTTAACAGTGCCAATGATTCCTGCATGCGACCTAGGCGAAAATATACCCAGCCGAGGCTGTCCATGATGGCGGGGTCGCTGGGGGCGATGGCGCGGGCCTGTTGAATGAGCTTGAGGGCTTCATCGAGGCGTTTGGTGCGATCGGCCAGCGTATAGCCTAGCGCATTTAAGGCGGTGGCGTTCTTGGGGTTCTTATCTATGATGAAGGCCAAATCTTCCTCTAATTGGACAATGTCCCCTAGTTTCTCGGAGACCATGGCGCGGCTGTACCTGAGGTCGGTGTTGTTTTGGTAGGCCTTGAGAGCGTCGTTTAGCACCTCTAAGGAGGCTTGATACTGGCCGCTGCGGTTGAGTAAATCGACCTCCATCAAGAAATAGGCCTGGCGGTTTTGGATGTCCTGCTGGCGTTGCTGGCGAATGTGTTGCAAGGCTTGCTGAGTCTGGCCGAGTTTAATATAAACCTGTACCACGCCACCCTGTGCCGCTAAGTATTCGCGCCCCCCTGCCATGGCCAGGTAATGCTTAAGGGCATTTTGTGGCTCGTCCTTTAATTGCGCGATACGCCCGAGGTAATAATGGGCCTCATCCTGCATGGCGCCCAGAGCCAGTAACTTTTCTAGGCTGATCTGGGCGCCATCAAAATCCTCTAGTTCCAACTGGGTGAGCGCCAGCGGCAGCAAGATGTGGCTGTCCCTGGGGTGCTCTTCGGCTAGGCTCTGAAATACCTGGCGGGCCTGGGGGATGTCCTGCTTCTTGATTAACAGGCGGGCCTTTAGAATAGTGAAGGCCTTGTCGTTGGGGAATTGCTGGAGGGCGGCTTGGGTAGCACTGAGGGCGTTGTCCACCTCGCCCTGGCTGGCATGTAGCCTCGCCTTGAGGGTCCAAGCACCATAAAATCCCTCATCTTGCGCGAGGAGCTGATCTATCAATTGCAGGGCTAGTTGATTGTTTTTTTGCTGCTTGTGCAGGTTGGCCACATTAAACAGTAGGCTCTGGCTGCTATTATAGCGCGATAGTAACGGCGTGAGAGATTGCAGCCATAACTCCCGAGAACCCTCGGACATGCTCACGCCCTGCACGGTCATGAAATTCATGTCGAGCTGGGGGTTGAGGTCTAGGGCGGCTTGCAAATGCAGGCTAGACTCGCTAAAGCGCGCGGCCTTGACCAGCTCTAGGCTTAGCGCTTGCTGTGCCAAGGGGTTGCTGGCATCGAGTTTTACCCACAGGGTGGAGGCATCTAGGGCGGCCTGCTCGGCCCCTATGTACTGGGCGATCTGGGTGGCGCGCTCGGCCACTCCTGGGTCTTGGGTGCGGTGTGCCTCTAATAAATAATTGCCCAAGGCGAGGTCAAACAGCTGGCGCTGTCCTGCCACTTCGGCCACCAATAGGGCATACAAGGTATTCACGCTGTATGCCGTGGAGTCCAATTGCTGGGGTTCTGTCGTGGCTGTTACGGTGCCCGCTTGGCCGCTCATGGCAGAGAAAGTCAGGGCAAAACCTAAAATAAACTTCAACATATTAGAAAAAAACCTCTTGTGCGCCTCTGTTATAACCATAGCCATATTTAGGGCTAAGTGAACTGTTTTGCACGCAGTGCAACTTTTTTACGCAGATATGGATATAATACGGCGCTTTTAGGCAATACTGAAATAATTGGCCGGAATATTGGCATGCTTATTTATATATAAGCAGATTATAAATCCCAGCGAATAGAAGACTAAGCAGTTCATGACGTTATTGGCATTAGGTATTAATCACAAGACTGCGCCGGTGGCGGTGCGCGAGAAGGTGGCGTTTGCCCCTGATTTGCTGCCATCCCAGCTCAGAGATGCGAACTCGAAGGCGGGAATGCAGGAGGTTGCGATCCTCTCCACCTGTAATCGTACCGAGTTATATTGCACGGTAGATGGCGTCACGGCCGAGCACCTGCTGGCCTGGCTGGAAGATGTGCACGGCGTCCCCCTAATACAATTGCAAGATTGCCATTACAGCCTAAACGACGAAGATGCGGTGAAACACCTGTTTCGGGTGGCCAGTGGCCTAGATAGCCTGATCCTCGGTGAACCGCAAATTTTGGGGCAGATGAAGAGCGCCTTCGCCGTGGCTCAAGAAGCTGGCACCATAGGCCCCGAACTGGGCCGTCTATTTAGGCAGACCTTCAGCGTGGCCAAGAAAGTGCGTACCGATACCGCCATCGGCGAAAACCCAGTGTCGGTGGCGTATGCGGCGGTGAACCTAGCACAGCGCATCTTCGCGGACCTATCCCAGAGCCGCGCCCTGTTAATCGGGGCCGGTGAGACCATCGACCTTGTGGCCAAACACTTGGTCGATGCTGGGGTGCGGGATATTACCGTGGCCAACCGCACCCTCGCCCGGGCCGAGGCCTTGGCCGAACAATTTTCTGCCAAGGCCATCTTGCTATCGGATATTCCCGATGCGCTATATAAGGCCGACATGATTATATCTTCCACTGCGAGTCCGCTGCCCATATTGGGCAAGGGCGCGGTGGAGCGCGCCATGAAAAAGCGCAAGCACGCCCCTATGTTCATGGTGGATATTGCCGTGCCGCGTGACATAGAAGCCGAGGTGGCCGAGCTAAATGATGTTTACCTCTATAACCTAGATGACCTAAAAGACATCATCGAAGAAAATGTGCGTCAGCGTGAAGGTGCGGCCCTAGATGCGCAAGAAATTATCGAGGCGGGCAGCTCAGATTTCATGCGTCAGCTGCGCACCCTAGACGCGGTCACGACCCTTAAAGCCTTTCGCCAACACGCCGAAGGCATCCGTGACCTAGAACTAGAAAAAGCCGTGAAGCGCCTGCAAAAAGGCGATGATGCACACAAGGTCTTAGCCACGCTGGCCAGCATGATCACCAATAAATTGATTCACCGCCCCACGGTACACATGCGCGAAGCCAGTGCCGAGGGACGTAAAGAAGTGATGGACTGGGTGCAAGAACTTTATCAGTTACAAGATGAAGACGTGCAGCCGTAAACGTATTTTTGAAAAAGTGTACTCATGAAAGATTCCGTCAAACTAAAGCTTGAAATACTAAGCGAGCGCTACGAAGAAATAGGCCACCTGTTGTCTGATGGCGAGGTAATCGGCGATCAAAAGATATTTCGCAAGCTCTCCATGGAGTACGCCGAAATTGAACCCGTGGTGCAAACCTTTGGCGAATTTACTCAGGCCGAAGAAAATTTAGCCGAAGCGCTAGTATTGATCCAGGACAGTGACCCTGAAATGCGTGAAATGGGCCAAGAGGAATTGAAGCCCGCGAAGGCTGAAGTCGCTCGCCTGGAAGGCGAATTGCAGCTGTTATTACTGCCTAAAGATCCCCGTGACGGTAAAAACGTCATTGTTGAGATTCGTGCCGGCACCGGTGGCGATGAGGCGGCGATTTTTTCCGGGGACTTGTTTCGCATGTTGAGTAAATATGCGGTGGTGCGTGGTTGGAAATTTGAGGTCATGAACGCCAACCACGGTGATCACGGCGGTTATAAAGAATTGATTATGCGCATCGTGGGTGAAAATGTTTATAGCCAGCTAAAATTTGAATCCGGTGTGCACCGTGTGCAACGCGTGCCAGCGACCGAATCGCAGGGGCGTATTCATACCTCGGCCTGTACCGTGGCGGTGATGGCCGAGATGGATGCCGAGGGCGATGTGGACATTAAGAAGTCCGACTTGCGCATCGATACCTTCCGCGCCTCGGGTGCCGGTGGTCAGCACGTCAACAAGACCGACTCCGCTATCCGTATCACCCACCTTCCCACGGGGTTCGTGGTGGAGTGTCAGGAAGAACGCTCGCAACACAAGAACCGCGCCAAGGCCATGTCGATTCTGGCCACGCGCATGAACGATGCCATTCAGCAAAAGGCCGATGCCGAGCAAGCCGCCGAGCGTAAGAGCCTAGTGGGAGGCGGGGATCGCTCCGAGCGCATTCGCACCTACAATTATCCACAGGGGCGGGTTAGCGACCATAGAATTAACCTAACGGTTTATAAGCTGGACGAGTTGATGGAAGGGGCCATGGACATGGTGGTACAGCCGTTAATTCAAGAGCACCAGGCCGAGCTACTGACTTCCATGGGCGTGGATGTTTAAGACTGGCCACGCTCTTAATCATAAATACGATTGGGTGTTTTATTCATGACCCTGGCCATTCAGCAAGCCTTAACGTTTGCCTGTGAGCAGCTCACGGACTCGGACACGCCGGCCTTAGATGCCGAATATATTTTATTGTTTTGCCTCAAGGCTTCACGCAATATTTTATTTACCGACCCAGAGCAACGCTTAACCCTCGAACAAGAGCGGCATTTTAAGGGCTTGCTCGAGCGGCGTGGGCAGGGGGAGCCGGTGGCTTACCTATTGGGGACGCAGGGGTTTTGGGATCTAAACCTACTGGTGGCCCCCCATACCCTGATACCCAGAGGGGACACCGAATCGTTAATTGATTGGGTATTGGCGCAAGACTTACAGCCGCAACATATCTTGGATTTAGGCACGGGCACGGGTGCCCTAGCCTTGGCCCTAGCCAGTGAATTCCCCGCCGCCCACGTCATTGGCGTCGACCGGATTACCGAGGCGGTAAAGCTGGCCACAGACAACAAGCAGCGCAACCACATCAGTAACGCCCACTTCCTGCAAAGCGATTGGTTCGCGGCGTTAGGCAATCAAAAATTTGATTTGATCGTCAGCAACCCCCCCTATATAGATGAAGATGATGTGCACCTGCAACAAGGAGACGTACGCTTCGAGCCCAGCTCGGCGTTGGTGGCACAGCAAGACGGCTTCGCCGACTTGTTTCACATCGGCGAACTCGCCCGTGACTATTTAACCCCAGGAGGGTGTTTGTTGATGGAACACGGCTGGCAGCAGGCGAGCCGAGTGCAGCAGCACCTGCGCCAGCTGGGGTTTACAGGTGTGGCCAGTGGTGTGGACTTGGGTAATCGAGAACGCTTCACATTTGGCTTCTTCGAGCCGACATCGTAGAAGCCTGCTGGCAGGCGACCCCCTCACGCAAACAGCCACTCTGTTTTTCATTAAATATGCTTTTTTAGAAACGAAATGATCCCTAAGCGAGCTGCAAGGCTGACCCATTAGCAGCTAGATTTAAGAGGTGAGAGCGTAAAAAAAGGGCGGCAGCGTGAAGAAACTCCTCTATGTAACACTGGTATTGGCCCTCTGCGCCACCAGTTTAGGTGTGTTTTACGACCGCCTCGAGCAGAAGATGCTGCCCAAGAGCAGCGACCTTCTGGTCTTGCAGCTGCCGGAAAATTACCGCCCCAAGGCCATCAAGGCAAGCTACAGCGGGCCTCATCCAGCCAACCTAGAGCGCCCAGCCGAAACCTTTAAATTCCCCATCGCCATTGGTGAAGTTGGCCCCAGCGAGGCTCTGTTTGCCGGCCCAAAAGAGTACCCGTTCTTATGTGGCGCTCAGCGTTCGGGCTTGGGCCAGCCGCTGGTGGATAATCAGGATAAGATCGGTATTAGCATCTTCGCCCGCGATGACGAGGGCAATAAAAGCAAGCGAGTTCTGGGCTATAGCCAAGACTGTCGTCTGCCCACCACCATTCAATATTATGTCAAGGTAGAGGATGAACAGTGGTTTAAAAAGGTAGAGGACATGGCCTCCTTGGCGAGCGAGGTGAGCACCCTCATTCGGGTGGAAACAGGCACCATTAACCGCTTCATCTATATGCTGGCTTTGCCGGTGAGTCGTGCGGATACCCCTGCTAAGTTCAACCCAGAAAAATGGAATAATCGCCTCATATATAGGTTTAAGGGCGGCGTTGGGGTTGGTCATACACAGGGCCGAGTGGGTATCTCGAAGATTTTATATGAACACGAGCAACAACTCGATCAGGGCTATGCCATCGCCTTTAGCTCCGGCACGCAAACCAGTAATCATTACGATATCTGGTTGAGCGAAGATACCGCGTTACGGGTTAAGAGGCAGTTCAGCAGCCGCTATGGCAAGCCCCTGTATACTGTGGGCATAGGGGGCTCGGGGGGGGCCATTCAGCAATACCTATTGTCACAAAATCACCCTGGCATCATAGATGCCGCCATCCCCCTTTATTCCTACCCAGACATGGTGACTCAGGTGGGTTATGCGCTAGATTGTGAGCTGATGGAGTATTATTTTGATGTCACCAGTGGCGCAGAAAAATGGCAATACTGGCCCAATCGCAGGCTGGTCGAGGGCAACAATGCCCTGCAAGATTTTGATAATCGCTACGGCAATTTACAGGGCATAGCGGGTTATCTTAACGGTGACTTTTCTATGATGCCAGATGGTGCCAGTCAGTGTACCAATGGCTGGCGCGGCCCCGCTCAACATATTAATAACCCGTATTTTTTCGCAAACTATTACCAGGTGAGTCGCGCCACCTTATTGCAGGTGGATTGGAGTCACTGGGGAAATTTGAGTAAATTTTACGGCACTCACAACGACGGCTTTGGTAAGCGTTTTTGGGATAACCAAGGGATTCAATACGGTCTAACGTCCCTACTGAATAAGCAGCTTAGCATTGCAGAGTTCATAGATTTGAACCGGCATATAGGGGGCTGGAAAGCGCCGGTGGACATGGAAAACGAGCGTTTCTGGCACATTAGCGGAGACGATTCTTTACAACGTTTGTCTTTGTGGGGGCATCATAACATGACCCATGATGGTAATAAGGTGCTGGCGGCGCGCAGCGTGGGTAATGAGGAGGCCATTCATGCCGCCTATCAAGCGGGCCTAGTTTACCTAGGGCTATCGGACTTACCCATCATCGACATGCGCCACTACCTAGATCATAAGCTCGACATGCACCATAGCCTAACGTCCTTCACCTCACGCAAACGCATACAGCATGCCATGGGCAACAGCGATCACCAGCTTATCTGGATGATCGAAAAAAATGATGCGCTGGCGCGTCGCGACTTCATGGGCAGCCTGCCCATAGATGATGCCCTGAGGGTGCTGGATGAATGGTTGATAAACATTAAGACCCACCCGCACAAAGGGGTGGCCGCCAACCGCCCGCTGGCGGCCAATGATCGCTGCTATGATGTGGATAAAAATGTCATAAATAGCGGCGCGCACACTTGGGACGGCTCATGGAACGGCAAGGCGCAAGGGCCATGCATGACGCGCTTTCCCAACTACAGTCATTCGCGCCTAATGGCGGGTGATAGCATTTACAACGATACCCTGAAATGCCAGCGTGTCTCTGTGGTCAGCGCCTTGCAAATGGGGGTCTATGGCCAGCTGGATATGCAGCCCCATGTGCCGCAGCTCGAACGCATCTTTCCCGGTGGCGTCTGCCTGTTTAATGGCGAGCCACACCAGCAGGTGCGGCGCATCATTAAAGCCATCAAGGAAAAGAATAAGGGCTAGCGGCGGTAACCCTGTGCTAGCAAGACTAAGCGGCCACCACAAGCTTAACCACCGCCACTATGCCGCCCACAAATATCAGTAAAAATACCAGGCCAGCCATCACATATACCTTGGGGTTGCTGGCGTTCAAATCGCGCGCCATATTCTTGTGTTTTTGCACGCCAATGGCGGCACTGAACACGCTCAATAGCGCCTTTAAAAACGAGACAGACTTTTTATGCTGCTGGGTCATCTTTAACCTGCATTTGGTTGCATGAGCGTGACAGTCACATTGCAGGGCTAGCGTCTTAAAATCAAGGCCGCATCACTCATATTCTAAGCTCAAACGTTACCGCCTGCGCTGCTGCCAATAATGGAAACCTGGGTTAGGTAGATTCCATCCTGTGCTTATTTTAATGCGCCTGCCCCAGCTAAAACCTTTAAGGGCTTGAGTTTCACTGGTATAGTGGCGCTGTTTTTACTCTCTCCAATAGGAAATTATATAGTGCGTGCCTCTTACTGCTCACGTTTCTGTCTAAGCCTTCATGTTAAGCGATGGCTATAGCAGGGTTGTTGCCCTGTTCTGCCTTGTGCCAGCCGTACAACACCCTGCCGTACATTCGTATTCTATTTGATATTCATCGCTCGACACCGTATTTGCAAATTTTGCGTTAGGAACATGACATGACACCAGAAGTCTTCAATGCGCTTCGTGAGCAGGGCTATAACCGCATCCCTGTTTTCCAGGAAGTTTTAGCGGATCTAGACACGCCGTTAAGCGCCTATTTAAAGGTGGCTCAGGGCCCTTATTCTTATTTGCTCGAATCGGTACAGGGGGGCGAGAAGTGGGGCCGTTACAGTATGATTGGCCTGCCCTGCAAACGGGTGCTGAAAGTATTTGCCAACAAAGTGCAAATAGAAGAACAAGGCCAGATCATCGACGAAGAGACGGTGGCAGACCCACTCGACTACATTCATCGCTATCAACAGCAATTCAATGTGGCCCCGGTGGAAGGCTTGCCTAAATTTGACGGCGGCCTAGTGGGCTACTTTGGCTACGATGTGGTGCGCTATGTGGAAAAGCGCCTAGCAGAAACGTGCCCGCCCGATGAGATCGGCACCCCAGATATACTGCTGATGCAATCCGAAGAGGTGATGGTGTTCGACAACCTCAGCGGCAAGTTGTTTTTCATCGTGCTGGCGGACCCCAGCGACGCCCATGCCTATGCCAAGGCCAAGCGCCGCATTACCATTTTGCGAGGGCAGATGCGCCGCGACTACCAAGGGCAGATCGGCCAGCCGTTAATTCAAACCCGCGAAGTAGCGGAAAGTGATTTTGTGTCTGGTTTCGGCGAGGAAGCCTTCAAGGGCGCGGTGGAAAAAATAAAAGAATTGGTCTTGGCCGGTGACATCATGCAGTGCGTGATCAGCCAGCGCCTAAGCGTAGATTTTCACGCGCAACCGTTAAACCTATACCGTGCTTTGCGCACTCTGAACCCTAGTCCCTACATGTATTTCATGGACTTAGGCGATCACCATGTGGTGGGTTCGAGCCCCGAAATTTTGGCGCGCTTCGAAAACGACACGATTACCGTGCGCCCCATCGCCGGTACTCGTTATCGCGGCCAAACCCCAGAACAGGATCTGGCCCTAGAAAAAGAATTATTGGCCGACCCCAAAGAAATTGCCGAGCACTTAATGTTGATTGATCTGGGCCGCAACGACGTGGGTCGCGTGAGTGAGACCGGCTCGGTAACATTAAGCGAGCAGATGGTGGTGGAGCGTTACAGTCATGTGATGCACATCGTCAGTCACGTGGATGGTAAGGCCAAGCCCGGCATGAACGCCATGGACGTACTGCGCGCCACCCATCCGGCGGGCACCCTGAGCGGTGCGCCGAAGATTCGTGCCATGGAAATCATCGACCAGTTCGAGCCGGTTAAACGGGGTATCTACGGCGGCGCGGTGGGGTATCTTGGCTGGAACGGCAATATGGATACCGCCATCGCCATTCGTACCGCGGTGATTAAAGACGGCAAGCTACATGTGCAGGCCGGTGCCGGGGTGGTGGCCGACAGCGTGCCGCGCCTCGAGTGGAAAGAAACTATGAATAAGGCCCGCGCGCTCTTTAAGGCGGTGGCCATGGCGGAAAAAGGATTGGATAACTAACCCATGCAGATTGCCAAATTACAACAGACATTCGAGACCGTGCGCAGCAATAAAGCCTTCGAGCTTTTTGTGGTGGGGGTGATTTTATTCTCGGCCATCGTGGTGGGGGTGAAGACCTACGACCTACCGCCCACTATGTTAAGCATAGTGTCGGGCCTCGATGCCTTCATTACCCTAGTTTTCTTGTTTGAACTTACCATTCGTTTCATGGGGGAAGAAAATAAACGGCACTTCTTCAAGAGCGCCTGGAACATCTTCGATACCATCATTGTGGTGGCCAGTTTAATTCCGGTGGACGATAGCGACATGGCGTTCGTGGGGCGCTTACTGCGCATTTTCCGGGTGCTGAGGATGGTCTCTATCATCCCCGAGTTGCGCATACTGCTGAATTCTTTGCTGAAAGCCTTGCCGCAACTAGGCTATGTGATGCTCTTGATGTTCATCATCTTTTATATCTATGCCGCCGTGGGCTCGACCCTGTTTGCCCATATTAACCCCGAGCTGTGGGGGGATATTTCCATCTCTTTATTGACGCTTTTTCGCGTCATGACCTTCGAGGACTGGACCGATGTCATGTACGAAACCATGGAGGTGTACGGCTTAAGCTGGACCTATTACCTGTCGTTCATTTTCCTCACCGCCTTTGCCTTCTTAAATATGGTGATCGGTATTGTGGTGAGTGTCATCGAGAAAGAAAACGCCATGGAAGAGGCGGCGGCACACCCCGAACCGAGCATGGGTGACCTGCAAAAAGAGATAAAGTCGCTACAGGTTATGATTGAGCAGATGAGTCACCAGCAAACTAATAAGGGCAATGAATAATGTTATTAATGATCGATAACTATGACTCGTTTACCTATAACGTGGTGCAGTATTTTGCCGAGTTGGGGGCCACCGTGAAGGTGGTGCGCAACGATGAGATCAGCATCGCAGACATTGAGGCGCTTAACCCAGATCATCTGGTCATCAGCCCAGGCCCTTGCACGCCCAATGAAGCGGGCATCTCGGTGGCGGCCATTAAACACTTTGCCGGGAAATTGCCTATCTTGGGCATTTGCCTCGGGCATCAGAGCATCGCCCAGGCGTTTGGTGGCAAGATTGTGCGCGCCAACAAGGTCATGCACGGCAAGACCAGCGATGTCTTCCATGATGGCAAGGGCGTGTTTGCCGATTTGAACCGGCCTTTCATCGCCACCCGCTACCACTCTTTGGTGATCGAGCAAGACTCCATGCCCGCGTGTTTGCAGCTCACCGCCTGGACGCAAAATGAAGATGGTTCCATCGAAGAAATCATGGGCATAGAACATAAAACCCTTGCCATTCAGGGGGTGCAATTCCACCCCGAGTCTATCCTCACCCAACACGGCCACGACCTGCTGGAAAACTTCCTCAAGATGAAAGTCTAACGTCCCACTCGCTATTTTAGTGCCCGTATGAGGCCACCCCGTGGCCGACGCAAT
>CAJXIK010000029.1 GCA_913054445.1 uncultured Bermanella sp. | reverse complement strand
GACCATGGGCCTTAGTGAAAATATACAAACCCACCAGCACCATGGGCACACATAAGATTTGCCCGCGCGTCATCCAGCCCAGTAAGTCGAAGCCTATGTGACTGTCGGGCTCGCGGAAGAACTCGACACCAAAACGGAACACCCCGTAACCCATCATGAACACCCCAGAGGCGGCCATGGCCGGACGCGGCTTGCTGGTGTAAAACCATAAAATAATAAACAGCAATAAGCCTTCTAATAACATCTCGTACAATTGACTGGGGTGACGTGCCAGCGGCCCGCCCTTGGGAAACACCATGGCCCAAGGCACATCGCTCGTCCGCCCCCACAGCTCACCACCAATGAAATTACCCAAGCGTCCGGTTAATAATCCGATGGGCACCACCGGCGCAGCAAAATCTATGGTGGTGAAAAAACCTTTCTGGTAGCGGCGACCAAATAAGATGCAAGCCACAATCACGCCCAACAGGCCACCGTGGAACGACATGCCCCCCTCCCACACCGCAAACAACCACAAGGGATCATCGAGGAACTTAGAGAAGTTATAAAACATCACATAGCCGAAGCGCCCCCCCAGCACGACGCCCATGGCCCCGTAAAAAATCAGGTCGCTCACCTGTTCTTTGTTCCAACCCGAATTAGCCTGCTTAGCGCGATGCAACATCAGGTAATAGGCGATGGTGAAACCCAGCAGATACATGAGGCCGTACCAATGAACGCTCAAGGGGCCGATGCTGACCGCCACCGGATCTATGTTGGGGTATGTGAGCATACGCTCTCCATGCTTTTATTTTTAATGATGGGTATTTTATCAGTTATTTAATCTAGCGATGTAAGTAAACGAGGACAATCCCCACCTCTTGCCAAGACCTTAACCCTAGGGAACTGGCGACCTAAAAAGCACTAAATCCAACTGTGGCTAAGCGGATTCCAAAAATTAAGCCCTAAATTAAGTTAATGCGCTTACCCTACATTACCAACTGGCACTTAAAAACTTGGCGGCCACGATCACTAACATGATGGCAAACAGCTTCTTGAGTTTTTCGGGTGGTAACTTATGGGCCAACTTTGCCCCTAGGCGCGCACAGGGCACACTGGTGATCACGATGCCCAGCAAGGCAGGCCAGTACACATAACCCAGCGTGTGTTCCGGCAGAATAGGATTATCCCAGGCCACCACCATGTTCGATAACCCTCCCACGAGGGCGATGGGGAAACCGCAGGCGGCGGCCACCGCCACGCTGCGCTGCATAGGGTAATTGCACCAGCTTAAAAATGGCACGGTAAGAGAGCCGCCGCCGATGCCAAATAAGGCCGATGCCCAGCCGATGCCGCCACCCGCCACCACTAAGCCCTTATTGGCAGGCAATGAGCGCGTGGGTTTGGGCTTTAAACCCAGCCCCATTTGGGCCGCCACCAGTAGCGCCGCGATGCCGATGACCACCTGTAGGCCCGCGCCGCTCAATTCGTTGGCGGTCACCACCCCCAGTACCGCCCCCAGCAAGATGCCCATGCTGATGCGGCTGGCCAACGGCCAATCCACCGCGCCCTGTTGATGATGACTGCGCACCGAGCTAAGGGAGGTAAAGGCGATGGTGGCCAGCGAGGTGGCCACCGCCATGTGGGTCAGCACCTCTAGCGGGAAGCCCAGCGCCTCGAAGGTCATCACCAACACCGGTACAATCACTAAACCACCGCCGATGCCGAACAAACCCGCCAGCAAACCGGCAAAGGCACCCACCGCCAAATAAACAAGTAATATGGTCATGAAATATTAATCAACAAATAGTTGGCCGAACATTATGAAGGCTTTAGTCTCGGCTCGCCAGTGGTCATAAAAGACAACACTGAGTACACTGCCCCCATGTGTTTAATTTGCTTTCAATTCGCCCCAGATAGCGACACGCCGCTCACCATCGTCGCCAACCGCGATGAGTTCCACGCTCGGCCCAGCCGCAGCGCGCAATTTTGGGAGGACAGCCCGCACGTGCTCGCCGGTCTCGATTTGCAGGCGGGTGGCACTTGGATGGGGGTCACCAAGGAGGGGCGCTTTGCGGCCATCACCAACGTGCGGCGCATTCCTGCCCCCCACGAAGGTTCTATCTCCCGTGGCAAACTAGTGGCCGATTTTTTACGCCAAGAGGTGGATTGTGAAAGCTACCTGCAAGCGCTTCATCACCAAGGCCGTCACTACAATGGCTTCAATTTAATCGTGGGTAACCGCCAGCAGTGCTGGTATTTAAGCAATCATAATGACGCTGGCCCCAGGCGACTGGCCCCCGGATTATACGGCCTCAGCAATGCTCAGCTAGACACCCATTGGCCCAAGGTCGAATTTGCCAAGCAGGCTCTGGAACGATGGCTCGCCCAGCCGCAAGACACACCCTTATACAGCCTGCTGGATAATTGCCAGGGCTACCCGCAAGATCAATTGCCCGACACAGGCATCGGCCAGGAATGGGAAGAGCTTTTATCCCCAGCCTTCATCGTCAGCCCAAGCTATGGCACCCGTGCCAGCACCGGCTTACACATTCAGCAAGATAAAATACAACTGCAAGAAGCCAGCTTTAATGCTCAGGGCCAACTGGCCAAACTAGTATCATTTGAGTTTTAGGGCATAAGTGTCGGCCACTTAAAAACCTAATTTATTAGAATTTTTAGTTATTTATGAGCGCCACTATCTCGTCAAACTCACAGACGTAAATATTAATACTGCTAACCATTTGATTTTAAACGCGTCATTTCTTACGCCTGTAATTCATTGCCTATCTACCCTCAGCCATTCCCCAGTGCTGGCCGTAAATACATCACATTAGCTAGGCAGCCCTGCCATACTTTGAACTATGGAAAGAAGCGCACCTCTCTATTGTCGTCGCCCCCCCGCTAAAAAACAGCAACGGATTGTCTTGATGCTGGCCGCCGCCTGCATGGCGCTATTGTATTTGGCCCTGTTCCTTAGCGGCAGTACGCGTCCGCTATTGGCCCCGCTGGTGGCTAAGGAAAGCATAGAGTACTGGCTATACGATGCCCCCGGTGAGGTGGTGGGGAGCATCAGCCTGCAATACCAAGACGAACTCGATGCCCTCTATCGCCAACACGATTACCAACCCATCTGGATGGATCATTTTCAGCTAAACGATGCGGGCAAGGTGCTAGTGCGCAGCCTTAAACACACCGCCAGCGACGAATGGAAGGCCTACCGCTACCGTATCGCCAAGCTGCAAACCGAGATCAAGCGCCTCAGCAATCAACCTAAGCACGCGGCGGCCATAGATGTGCTGCTGTCCGATGCCTTCATCGACTACGCCCAACAGGTCTTGAATCGAGAGTTACTACCCAATACCGGCGAACTCGATCACCCCTCCTTTAAAAAAGTAGCCTCGGCACCCGCCATCAGGGTGACCTCCTTGGATGTCATTAGCCTGCTCTCTCAGTCTTTAGAACACGGTAAGCTACACAACCTAGTGAGCGACCTCGTGCCCCAGCATCCCGGCTACGAAGGGCTGGCCCGTGAGCTGGATCGTTACCAAGACATTGCCGACGGCGGCGGCTGGTATCCACTCAACATAAAACAAAGCCTAGGCTTGGGGGATTCCCACCGACAGGTGCCGCGCCTGCGTTGGATGCTCAAGGCCTATGGGGATTACAGCGCCAGCAAGCTGGCATGGCTCATGCCTAAGGACCAGCAGCAAGACCCATTACTGCTAGAGCAGGCCTACCGGCGCGACCGTCACAACAAGGTCTACCGCATAGATGCCGCCACCGTCAGCGCCCTGCGGCATTTTCAGAAACGCCACGGCCTCACCAGCAGCGGGCAACTGGATGAGCCGACCCTACAACAGCTCAATGTCGCCCCTTATTTCATCGCCCAACGTATCGCCTTAAACATGAAGCGCTGGCGTTATCTGCCGGTGGATATGGGGCAACGCTATGTGCTGGTGAACATGGCCAATTTTCGCCTCGACCTCATCGCCGACGGGGCCAGTGAGTTAAGTATGAAAGTGGTCATTGGCCGCGACCAAAGGCGCACCCCAGTATTGGTAGAGACCATCAGCGCGGTGGTCTTGGCTCCTCAATGGAACGTACCCCACCGTATTGCCATGCGCGATATTTTGCCGGTGGCGCAGAAGAACCCGAATTATTTAGCGCGTCATAATTATAAGATTTTTGAAGGCTGGCAGACCCCGGCGCGGGAAGTTGACTTAACCAATGTGGACTGGCGAGGATTCAATAGCCGCATCAACACCTTTCGCTTCGTACAAACCGCAGGTAGTGACAACGCGCTGGGTGACGTGAAGTTTGTGCTGCCCAACGATAAGTCTATCTACTTACACGACACCAATCACAAGGAATTGTTCGCCCGCAAGATGCGCGCCCTCAGCAGTGGTTGTATTCGGGTGGAGAAGCCTCGGCAATTGGCCCACGCCCTGTTGAAAGACCAAAACTGGAACACGGCCCTGATTAACAAAGTGATCCGCCGCGCACAGACCCGCCCAGTGAAACTTAAGCGGCCCGTCCCCGTGTACCTAATGTACTGGACCAGTTGGGTGGATGAGCACGGTCAATTGCAGATGCGTGATGACGTGTATCAAAGGGATCAGATTAACAGCGAGAGCCATAAGCTGGATTCCATCGTGCTATAACGTACCACCAGCATGACTGCTTCAGAGGAAGGTTATAAATAGGGGTTTTGCTTATAACTTATGGTTAATGGCACAATATATGCCCATATTACAATCAAACTCAGCATATAGAACCAATAATAATGAGTCTTAGTCGTCGTCAATTTTTACAATGGGCAAGCAGCGCCCCTCTTGCCAGCCAATTACTGTTAACCGCCCCCCATGCACTGGCCGCCCAAACTCCTGCTATAGCACCCGAACAAGGGCAGCGCCAACTGAAACTAAGAAGCCTGCACACCGGCGAAACCGCCAACGTGACCTACTGGGAGCAGGGTGAGTATGCCATCGATGCCCTCGCCGACATCTTCTTGCTGATGCGTGATCACAGGGAAAACAGCATCGCCGCCATCGACATTCAATTGCTCGATCAGCTGCATGCCATTCAACAAAAGCTGAACAGTTCTAAGGAAATTTTACTGGTATCTGGCTATCGCAGCCCGCAGACCAATGCCAAACTGCGCGCGGCCGGTACTGGGGTGGCTAAGCACAGTTTGCATATGCGTGGCAAAGCCATGGACTTTCGTATTCCTGGCGTGAATTTGCGCCAGCTACACAAGGCAACCCTGGCCTCCACCATAGGCGGAGTGGGTTATTACGGGCGCAGCGGCTACATTCATATGGACACGGGGCGCAAGCGGCGCTGGCATTTGTAATGCTGAACTAACGCTTACCCACTGCTGGCCACAGGACCTGACAATGGCGCTGGTATTTGTAAGCTGGACTGGACTGAGCTAACGCTTGCCCCTGGTGGGCCCTAAGATATGACCCTGCCCTTGCCTGTTCAACGCCAGCTGTACGGTGCTGCTCACCATCATGGGGCTGTCTAGGGTCATCACCTCAG
Organism: uncultured Bermanella sp.; assembly: GCA_913054445.1. Lineage (GTDB taxonomy): Bacteria > Pseudomonadota > Gammaproteobacteria > Pseudomonadales > Oceanobacteraceae > Bermanella. Next base: position 6,957 of record CAJXIK010000029.1, on the reverse strand, counting down.
CCAACACCGACTTGGCAAAGACCATGTCCACGTTGCGAATAACAGACTTCACCCGCGGCAGGTTGGTGGCATTCATGGATAGCATGTCGTAACCCATGGCCATTAACAATATGGCGGAAGCTGGATTACCGGCCATCTCGCCACACACGCTCACCGGACAGTTCTCCGCCTGGGCTGCCGTCACCACATGCTGCATGGCCGCCAGCACCGCCGGGTGAAAGCTGTCGTACAGTTCGGCCACGCGGGGGTTATTACGATCCACCGCCAACAGGTATTGCGTTAAATCGTTAGAACCCACCGAGATGAAATCCACCATGCGCGCTATGGCACTGGCCTGATATACGGCCGCCGGTACCTCGATCATGACGCCGACCTGCGGCATCTGGATATCGCTTCCATCGTCGCATACTTCGTGGAAGGCTTGGTGAATGAGGTACTGGGCCTCTTCTACCTCGGCCACGCTGGTGATCATGGGCAGCATGATCTTCAAGTTATCCAAACCCACGCTGGCCTTTAGCATGGCACGCACTTGCAGCAGAAAAATCTCGGGGTGATCTAGGGTCACACGAATGCCGCGCCAACCCAAAAAGGGATTTTCTTCTTCGATGGGAAAATAGGGTAATGATTTGTCCCCGCCTATATCTAGGGTGCGCATGGTCACCGGCTGTGGGGCGAAGGTAAGCAGTTGCTTGCGATAAATAGTGATCTGCTCATTTTCCGAGGGGAAGCGCTCCTTCATCATGAAGGGTACTTCTGTACGGTATAGGCCCACCCCTTCGCCCCCACGGTTCACCGAGCGCAAGGCATCGGTAATCAGGCCGGTGTTGACGCACAGCTTAATTTGATGACCATCTGGAGTCTTGGCGGGCAGGTCTTTGATGGCTTCCAAGCCCTCAACCAACAGCTGCTCTTCATCCACTATGTCCTTAAATTGCTGGCGCAACTGGGCAGAGGGATGGGTATAGAGGCGACCACGGTAGCCATCTACCACCAGCTCGATGCCATCCATTTTCTTCACCGGCAAGTCCACCACCCCCATCACGGTGGGCACCCCCATGGCGCGGGCGAGAATGGCCACATGGGAATTGGAAGAGCCCTTGGCGCTCACCAATCCTACCAGTTTATGCTCTGGCACCTCAGCCAGCATGGAGGGGGTCAACTCTTCGCTGACGAGGACACAGTTATCGGGAAAGTCGTATTCATTAGGCGCGCTGACGCTGTCTTGCAAATGTGCCAACACGCGCGTACCTAGGTCTTTAATATCCGTGGCACGCTCCCGTAGGTAGACATCGTCCATGCGATCGAAATGGGCCACGTACTGTAAGATCACGTCTCGCAAGGCAGACTGGGCCCATTGATTTTTCTGCTTGATGCGAGTGATCACCTCCTCGCCGAGGGCGTTGTCATCCAGCATGCGCACATAGACATCAAACAGAGCCTGCTCTTCTGGGCGTAAGTCTGCCAGTTTCTCAGCCAGCTGTTTGACCTGAGCGCGAGCACCGTTGATGGCCCCTTGAAAATGACGAACCTCGGCGTCCACATCTTTAATTTCACGATCGGGCACGCCGTAAAGGTCGGCGGGCGGCGAGAGCACAGTGACAAATCCGATGGCAATGCCAGGCGCTGCGGGTGAGCCTGGTATCACCACGTCCTGCTTAATTTTCTTGGTCTGGTTTTGATTGCCGCTCAGTTCCAGCATCATGCCGGTGGCCTCGGCATGGGCCAAGACCCCAGATAACTGGGCCGACATGGTGACCATGAAGGCTTCTTCGGCCTCATCAAACTTGCGTAAGAGCGACTGTTGCACCACCAGTACGCCGAGAATGCGCTTCTGATGAATGATGGGCACGCCTAAGAAACTCTTGAAATGCTCTTCACCGGTGCCGGGCAGAAAATAGTAACTGGGGTGAGAGGAGGCATCGTCGAGGTTGATGGGCTCTGCGCGGGCCGCCACCAACCCCACTAATCCCTCACGGGCCGAGAGGCTGACCTTGCCCACCGATTTACGGTTTAAGCCTTCGCTGGCACGCAAGGTAAAGCGGCGGTTTTCGCTGTCCAACACATACACAGAGCACACTTGGGTCTTCATGGCGGCCTTAACACGCGCCACCAAAATGTCTAACGCCGCATCCAGATCGGTGGCGTTATTGACCTCCTGTACAATTTGTCTCAGCACGTTCAGCATGATCTACAACTTGGCCTGCATGGCAAAGAGTTTAGGGGCTAGTTCACGCATGGCACGACGATACACGTCCCGCTTGAAGGGCACCACCTGACCCAAGGGATACCAGAAACTGGTCCAACGCCAGCCGTCAAACTCGGGCTTGTCTGCAAACTCAAAGCTGATACGGCTGTCGTTGCTGCATAGTTTTAGCAGGAACCACTTTTGTTTTTGTCCCACGCACACGGGCTTACTGTTGTGGCGCACCATGCGTTTGGGCAATTTATATCTGAGCCAGCCCTTGCTGCAACCCATTATTTCTACATCTTCGGGCAACAAACCCACTTCTTCCCTTAATTCCCGATAGAGAGCAGCTTCGGCACTCTCGTGCTCTTTAATGCCCCCCTGGGGGAATTGCCAGGCATCTTGTCCGATCCGCTTGGCCCATAGGACCTGAGCTTTCTTATTAACCAGAATGATGCCGACATTGGGACGGTAGCCATCGGCATCTATCATGCTTCATCCCGTCAATATAAGTCGTTAATTTAAGTCGTTAATATCCACCATACTATTAAAGCTGGGGTCAGGTATAGCAGTGATTCTTTATTCCTTTTCGAGATAATAATAAATTCTCATATATTCTTTACATGGTTAAAGACAGGCAAGCATGCAGCGGATAAAATGCCCGCTGAAAAAAACAGATATCACATAAATGGGAAGCACCGTGGCGCTGGCAATATTCGACTTAGACAACACGCTCATCAACGGCGACAGTGATCATGGCTGGGGAGAGTTCCTGGTGGAACAGGGCCTAGTAGACAAACAATACTACCAGGACAAAAACGATTACTACCTGCAACAGTATCAATTAGGCCAGCTCGATATCCATGAGTATTTAGAGTTTTCTTTGCAAGCCTTAACCCAATTTAGCCAGGAAGAATTAAGCCGACTACACAACATTTTCATGCAGCACAAGATTCTGCCACTCATATCCAAGAAGTCCCGCCAGTTAATCGCCCAGCATCGCCAGCAGGGGGATTATCTGCTAATTATCACCGCCACTAATCTGTTTGTGACGCAGCCTATTGCCAAAGAGCTGGCCATGGACGATATTATCGCCACCGAAGCCGAGATCATAAACGGCCAGTACACGGGTAAGGTCGCCGGTATACCCAGTTTTCAAGATGGCAAGGTGAAGCGCTTAAGCGCTTGGTTGGAGAAAACCGGGCTAACATTGCAGGGCAGCTATTTTTACAGCGACTCCCGTAACGACTTGCCGCTACTAAAGCTGGTGGACCACCCAATAGTGGTGGACGCCGACGCGACCTTACTGGCCCATGCCAAGCAACACGGCTGGCCCAGTATTAGCCTGCGAGATTAGGTTTTAAGCACTCCATCGCACAACCATAGGGTAATCGCATTAATTTTTAAGTAGGTAACTCAGTACTCCGAGTGAGCATCATAGAGAATTTATGGAAGAAGTGTCTTTGCCATGGATGGCAAAGCCAGCTTACAGGGAAGTATTTACAGCGTCTTCTGTAATGAATGCTCTATGGTGCTCACGGATACTCAATTTTACATGCCTAACTATTTCTAATGCGATTACCCTGCATACAACGACCTAAGGGGTTATCGTGAACGACACTTCTGCCTTCATAGCTTTACTCCCTAGATTAGGGCGCGGCCTGCTGCTGGCGGTGCTGGGCCTAACGCTAAGCGCCTGTGAGCGAGCGCCCGAAGCGCCCACGGCAGATACCCCACAGCCAGCTACCCTTAACGCCCCGCGCCTGCTGGCGGCCACCAACATCTACGCCTATACGCAACTATCCGAAGCCTTAAACCAGGCGCAAATACTGGATGGCTTGATCACCTCGCTGCTGCATCATCCCAACCCTCTATCCCTAGAAGAGGCACAAAATACTTGGCTAAAAGCCTACCGAGCATATTTACAGGTGAGCTTCTTTCAGCCCATGCCTCACCTTGAAAAGCCCCAATACCACGCAGAGGCCGACACCTACGCCATCATTCACCAACAACTGGACAGCTGGCCCATCGAGGCCGGATACATAGACTACCTGCCGCACTACCCGTTAAGCGGCATCATCAACGACATGACCCTGAAGATTACCGAGCAGAATATTTTGCAACAACATGGCTTTAGCGATGAGCGCTTTGCCAGCGTGGGTTTTCACCCCATGGAATTTTTATTGTTTGGTGTCGCTGGCAAGCGCTCCGCCAAGGATTTTGTGCCGCAAGAAAACAGCATCGAAACCGTTGGTGCCGACATGCACTTGCATGAACAAGAGCATGATCAAGAGCATGGGCAAGAGCAAACCGCGCTGACGGAACAAGAGGCCGAGCTTGGCCCCCAAAACCATCAACGCCGACGGGAGTTTTTACGCATACTGAGCGCCTTAATGGTGAAAAGCTTGCAGAAGCTGGCCGATCGCTGGGAACCGGCCCACGGCTATTATGCTAAGCAATGGCGTCAAGCCCAGCAGCTGGAAGTGTTGCAACGCGTCTATCAGGTGAGCATGGATACCTTGCAGGTACAGCTATTGGCGCGCCACATACTACCCTTGTTACATCATCCACAAGTAGATGACAGGCGCAGCCCGTTTGCCAACCAAGATGGGGACAACATGCTGGCCGTGCTGCAAGGTATCGAGAATTTATTCTACCTAGAAGATGGCTTCATGCAGGAATTAAAGCGTCACCATGCCGACAGCGCCGACAAGATCACCGCGCAATTTAAGCGCCTTATGCGCGACCTAAAAAAACTGCCGGTGGCGGTGGCCCAGCAACCTCTGCCCGCGCGCCAGAAAATCATCGCCCCCATACAACAAGAACTCATCAAGCTCATCGAGAACCTGTACCTCGGCGCACCCTTGCTGGGGCTACAACTGGAGGCTCTGCCCGTTTCTAGCAATTAACAGCGGCAGGGCTAACGCTCAAATTTTTTCGACAACAACACTGAGGTCTGGGTGCGCATGACGCCGTCTATTCGCGTCATGGCATCCATGGCCTCATCCAGCTCCTGAGTAGAGGCCGCCTTCAGCTGCGCCACCAAATCAAACTCACCACTGATGGAGCTGAGCGACTTAATCACCTGTATTTTTTCTAACGCCCGCACAATTTTACCGATGAGTTTTTGCTCGGTGGCAATCAAGATATGGGCGCTAATCTGCTGCCCTAAGAAGCTTTCATGCCAACGCAGGGTATAGCCCTGAATCACTTGGCTGCGCTCCAGCTGCGACATATGGCTCTGCACCGTGAGCCGACTAACCCCTAATTTTTTTGCCAATTGCGAGACACTGGTACGGGCATTTTCCAATAGCAGCGCCAGCAATCTTTCATCCAGCTCGCCAATATTATGCATATTGCAACACTGCCTATGAAGTTAGCCATATATCTCTTTGCATATTATGCATTGTAGGTGTGCATTTTATATTGCGAAAGGCATACCCTAATGGCGACTAAGGTGATAACAGGTTCCGCCATGATGAAAGCCTACCACTTACCCGAGAGCACCCCGCCACGCCCCCCGCGACTTGCTGCGACTGTATTGAAGTCGAGCGCCTTAAAAGCGGTGGCGAGCCATGACAGCTACCAGGGGCCAGAGCTAACCATGCAGCTGGCCACCATTAGTCGCCAGGTGGCTCAATTCAGGCGCGCCCTGCCCCAAGTGAGGCCGCACTTTGCGGTCAAGGCCAACCCCCTGCCGCCCTTGTTAAAGCACCTTCAGCAACTTGGAGTGGGTTTCGAGATAGCTTCCCTAGGAGAGCTGCAACTCATGCAAGAATTGCAGGTACCGGGCAAGCACATCATCTTCAGCAACCCCATTAAGACACCCGCCAGCATCGAGGCCGCCGTGAAATATGGCATCGACTGGTTTGCCTTCGACTGCCAAGAAGAGCTAGATAAGTTATTTGCCCTCGCCCCGCAAGCCCATTATGAGTTGCGCCTCAGCACCAGTGGCGCGGGAGCCGTGTGGCCATTGACCACCAAATTTGGCATGGATGTCGATGCCGCCAAGTCGCTCTTAACGTACGCCGCCCGGCATCACATGCCGGTGGCGGGCCTAACCTTTCATGTGGGCTCGCAATGTGGTCGCGTACAAAGCTGGCTAGAGGCCATCGCGCAGTGCAAAATTTTATGTGCCCACATGCAGGCCTTAGGGTTACCGCTAACGCTATTAAACCTAGGGGGCGGCTTTCCTTGTGCCATCGCCAAAGACGAACCCACGCTGGCCACTCTTATGCAGCCTCTGCACGACACCCTCGCCAACTTACCCCCTGAGGTGCAGCTGGTGGCCGAGCCCGGCCGCTTCTTAATCGCCGCCGCCGGTACCCTCACCTGCCAGATCATTAGCACCACCACGCGCCAACAGAAAAACTGGGCGTTCTTAGATTGTGGCTATTACAACGGACTGATGGAACTGAAAGAGAATTTTGGTTATGAATTATGCAGCAGAAGAAGCGGTAAGCTAAGCCCTTGGACCATAGCCGGGCCCACCTGCGATTCGCTGGACATGTTTGCCCAGCCGTTTATGTTACCGGCCAACAGTGAGGCCGGTGACATCATCGACATTCCCAACATGGGGGCCTATGCCAACACCTGCGCCACTAATTTTAATGGCTTTGCGGTGCCTAGGGTTTGTATCGTGCCGTGATTGGCAGTCGCTCACGGGGCAATCTATGGAGTCCGCCTGATCAAAGTTGGGTTTAGTGCTTTTTTAGGGCGCCGTGAACTCATCCATGAGGGCTTGCCTCGGCATCCATGCCTCGAACACCCTA
>CAJXIK010000028.1 GCA_913054445.1 uncultured Bermanella sp. | reverse complement strand
CCCTAAAGGTTAAACACGTCTATGCTGTTTTCATCTTTTAGGTGCGGGGGCTTATGGATGTCGAAGCTACTAGGGCCCTAAAGGTTAAACACGTCTATGCTGTTTTCATCTTTTAGGCGTGGGGGCTTTTGAGCGAAACTACCCACCCCTTCGATGAGCTGTTGCTCGGCATGCTCGTATTCGTCGCGGCTGGCGCTGCGGTCGATGCTCAGCGATTCAAAATCAAATCGTTCGCGGTCGGCGAGCTGTGATGGCGCGATGTTTTGCATGGCGTTGAATATGTTCTGTACGCGCCCCGGCTGCTCAGTTTCCCATTGCTGTAACATGCCCTTAATATTTTGCCGCTGTAGGTTTTCCTGAGTGCCACACAGGTTACAGGGAATAACGGGGTAATTTTTAAACTTAGCAAAGGCTTCTATTTCACTCTCCTTGCAATAGGCGAGCGGACGAATAACCACATTGCGTTTGTCGTCGCTAAGCAGCTTGGGCGGCATGGAGGCTAAGCGCGCCCCGTAAAACATGTTTAAAAATAGGGTCTGCACTATGTCATCGCGGTGATGACCTAGGGCTACCTTGTTGGCCCCTATGTCTTCGGCAAAGGCGTACAGGGTGCCGCGCCTCAGTCGCGAACAGAGGCCACAGGTGGTACGGCCCTCGGGGACTTTTTGTTTCACCACAGAATAGGTATCACGGTTGATGATGTAGTATTCGATGCCCAATTTATCTAGGTAGCTTGGCAATATGTGTTCCGGGAAGCCTGGTTGTTTTTGGTCTAGGTTCACCGCCACCAGCTCAAATTGAATGGGCGCACTCTTTTGCAGGCTTATGAGTATGTCGAGCATAGTGAAGCTGTCTTTGCCGCCAGACAGGCACACCATAATGCGATCGCCGTCTTCAATCATCTTGAAGTCGCTGATGGCACGTCCGGTATCGCGACGAATGCGCTTTTGCAGCTTGTTGAAATCCGCCTTTAGCTGCTGTTCACTGCTGTCTGGTGCGGGGGAATCTTGAGTATGTTGTGCGGGTGCCTGGGTGGCATCACTGAATTGAACCATGCTTACAGCCCTGGGTAATCTGGAAATGGGCGGATTATAGGGTAAAACTTGGTCAATTGGCTACGCTTGTGGGGATGTTATTAGCAGGGCTGCGACTAGGCAGCCAGCTCGTCTGTATTGATGAGTTTTTGATACCTCTCCATGAAGGTATCCACGCTGGCTTGTGGGCGGCTATGAAAGTGGCGGCGCCAAAATTTGGCCATGCCGACGATGTCTTCAGCGGCGGGCAGGGTCTTGCCCTTGCGTTTGTACATCATCCAGGCGATGGCGGTGGCGTATCTAAGGTTGGTGGTCAGTTCGCTGTGGGGGGACATTAAAAATTCACGCTGGCTGGCGAGCCCTCGTACCTTGCTGGCCATGTCTGGGTCTTTGGCGAGGTAGCGGTTCCATAGGTACTGGTGGCTGCGGGGGCTGATTTGATATACCCCAAGCCCTTGGTGTTGTTCGTTCTTTAGATGAAAACCCAGCTCAGATTCCATGGCGGCGGTGGCCATCAGCAAGGTTTGTGCGGCCAATGAATATTCCCCTAGGTATTCGAGCGTAGGGCGTATGACGAAGTGTTGTAGTTCGCTGGGACAGATTCCCATGGGTATTCTTCCTTTAATACGTTGCTTGATCCTGATAGTTATACATTAGGTCGTTAAAAGGAGAATGCAAAAAATACTTGAATTATTTTTTACGCTGTGCATTTGCAGGTGTTTTCTGTTGGTGCACAGCGTTAAAGGGAGTTACAGGGCGTCGCACTGAGTGTCAGCCACGGGGTTGCCGGCGAGGCGATTCAGCGCATCTAGGTTTAGGTGGGTGATCTCTTTGCCTTCGATGGTGATGAGGCCATTCTTTTGCAAGCGGGTAAATATACGGCTCACGGTCTCGACGGCCAGCCCTAAATAGTTGCTGATGTCGACCCGCGACATGGACAGGCGAAAGGCCTTGGCTGAGAAACCACGGCGCTCAAAGCGGTGACTCAACTCCAGTAAAAAATAGGCCAGTCGCTCATCGGCGCTCTTCTTCGAGAGTTGCAGCATCATCTGCTGGTCTTGGCGAATTTCGCCACTCATGTTGCGCATAACCTGCTTGCGCAGGTCAGGAATCTCATCACAGAGAATCTCTAGTTTATCGAGGGGCAGTTCACATACGGTGGTGGTTTCCAGTGCCTTGGCCGATACCGAGTGTACGTCTTCGGCATAACCAGACAATCCCACCAACTCGCTGGCTAAGTGAAAACCGGTGATTTGCTCTTCGCCACTTTGCGCGAGGGTGAAACTTTTGAGAGCGCCGGTGCGGATGGCAAAGACGGCGTTGAAATCGTCGCCCTGTTTGAAGAGCACCTCGCCTTTTTGAATGGGGCGGCCACGTTTAATCACCTGCTCGAGGGCATTTAGGTCATCGGCTTGTAAGGTGATGGGCAGGCACAGAGAACTTAAGCTACAGGTACTGCAATGGGTCTGGTTGGTTTTGCTGGAGGCAATAAAATCCAATACTTTTTTCTCTGTAGACATGATCGCCCCCTAAAATACGGCTACTTCGGTCAAATTTAGTCGTCTGCATAGTGTTGAAATGCATGATCTAAGTCAAGGAATCATCCTCGCGCCCTAAGCTATATTGATCTATGTCAATGTTTCTAGCTAAGCCAAGGGGCGGCGATGGTCCAAGCGCCAAATGCCATGATCAGGGTGGCGAGAGATGTGCGCACCCAGGGGGTTTGTTTGAAGCGATTTAACTGCTGGGCAAAGGCTGCAAAACTGAGCAGGGCGGGTAAGTTACCTAGGCCAAACATGGCCATGAGGCCGGCAGAGTGCAGCGGATTGGCGGCCACCAAAGACCAGCTAAGGGTGCTGTAAATCAGCCCGCAGGGTAATAGCCCCCAAATGAGGCCCAGTAGTAGGCCTTGCCGTGGGGAACGTACCGGCAGCAGCTGCTTACTCAAGGGTTGCACCTTGCGCCACAGCAGGCTGCCCCTCTTCTCGAACCAAATTAACAGTTGGGTGCGCCCTAAAATATAGCCGCCCATGAGTATCAGCATGACCCCAGAAAGCACCCGCAATACCAGCCCTACATAGCTGTGAGTGGCGGCCAGCCATAAACCAATTAAACCGGCTATGAAACCTAGGCTGGCATAGGTGAGGATACGCCCCAGATGATAACTGAGGTGAATGGCCATGCTGGGGCCCTTAGTGTGCAACGAGAGCGCCCCCACAATGCCACCACACATGCCCATGCAGTGCACGCTGCCTAAAAATCCCAATAACCAAGCGCTTAAGAATGACAGGGGCTCATTCATATTAGGGCTGCTTAGCCGATGGCGGGCTGTCTTGTTGCTGGTCTTGCTGCGGGTTTATCTGGCTGGGAGTGGTGGTCGCGCCCGGGGCCGGTTCGCTAGGGGCCTGGTCATCATCGAATAATATGCGGTGGGCGGGGCTGTCGAGGTCGTCAAATTGGCCGCCCTTGGTGGCCCAGAAGAAGATCGCCACCCCAGTGGCAATAAAAAGAATGGTCACCGGAATAGTAATAAAGATGATTTCCACGGTTTCTCCGCTAAATTATGGCCGCAGCTTGTTGAGGCGTAGGGCATTAAACACCACCACCAGCGAGCTGGCAGACATGCCGATGGCGGCCATATAAGGGGGTAGTAACCCCAGAGCGGCCAAGGGTAAGACGCTGGCATTGTACAGTAATGCCCACACTAAGTTTTGCTTTATGATGCGTGCGCTGCGTCTGGCCTGGGCCATCAACAGGGGCAGGTGATGCAGTTGATTGCTCATTAAGATCACATCGGCATGGTTTTTGGCTAGGTCGCTGGCGGAGCCCACGGCGATGGAGACCGGAGCCTGTGCCAGCACCGGCACATCGTTGATGCCATCGCCCACCATGATAGTGGCATCCTGCGCGGGCAAGGTACCTATGTAGTCTAGTTTGCCGGCGGGGCTGACGGCCCCCTGTACCTTGTCCATGTTTAATTTGGCGGCCATGAGCTGCACCTGTGCGCTGTGATCGCCGCTCAACATCTCACACTCTAAGCCCAAGCCTTGCAGGGCGGACACGGTGCTGGCGGCATCGCTGCGCAATTGATCGCTCAATAAAAACCAGGCCAAGGGGGTTTGTTGGCGGGCCAGTAATATCCAGTGGCCATCATCGGGTGTCTTTGGGGGCTGCTCTAGCACATAGCTGGCGAGGCCAATCTTGTATTCATGGCCCTCGATCTGCCCCTCTAAGCCCGCGCCAGATTGAGCCTGAGAGTGCTTGACGCGTAGCAGCGGCGTGTAGTGGAAGGCACTGGCGATGGGGTGCTGGCTGTGGGCCTCTAGGCTGGCGGCCAGCTGTAGGGCATCCTCTGCGCTGCCCGCGAGGGGGATGATGCGGTCGATGTTGAGCTGCCCGAGGGTAAGAGTGCCGGTCTTATCGAAGAGGATGCGTTGGCTGCGGATGAGGGTCTGCAATACATGGCCGCGGGTGATGAGGATGCCGTGCCGCCTGAGGGCGCTGGTGGCGGTGGTCAGCGCGGTGGGGGTGGCAAGCGAGAGCGCGCATGGACAGGTGGCCACCAGCACCGACAAGGTCACCCAGAAGGCTTTGTCGCTATCTATAAAGCTCCAGCTGACAAATACCAGGGCCGATAATATGAGTACTGCGGCCACAAAATATTGGGCGACGCGGTCGGCCAGCACCGCTATCTTGGGTTTGTCGGCGGTAGCCCGCTCTAGCAGGGACATGACCGTGCTGATTTGCATGTCTTTATCGAGGGCGGTGACGCGCAGGGTGATGGGGCTCTCCACATTAAGGCTGCCGCCAATGACGGGGTCACCTGCTTGTTTTTGAATGGGCAAAAATTCCCCGGTGATGATGGACTCATCTATGCTGGAGCGACCCTCGACGATGATGCCATCGGCCACGAGGGTGGCACCGGGCAGGATGCGAATGTGGTCGCCAATGCGCAGCTGGCTCACCGGCACTAGGGTCTCGCTGTTATCTTGGGGGTGAATGCGCAAAGTGGCGCGCGGCATGACGCTGGCAAGGTGATTGCCCGCCTCGCTGTTCTTGAGGCGCGCACGGCTTTCCAGAAAGCGCCCCACCAATAAAAAGAAGGTAAACATGCAGACGCTGTCGAAATACACCTCCTGGCCCTGAGTGAAGGTGGACCAGACGCTGGCCCCATAGGCCCCGCCGATGGCGATGGCCACGGGCACGTCCATGGTGAGGTGGCGGCTTTTTAGGTCGCGCCAAAAGGCTACGAAGAAGGGGCGGGCGCTGTACAGCACCACGGGGGTGGTGATGATTAAGCTGGCGAACCGAAAATAGGTTTCAAATTTCTCAAACACGCCGCCCCAGTCGCCCACATATAGGGGTAGGGCAAACATCATGGCCTGCATCATGCCTAGTGCCGCCAGCCCGAGCCTTTGGGTGGCCTTCTTTTGCTCGCTTAGCAGCTGTTGTTGGGCGAGGTCTGGGCTGTAGGGCTGCGCCTTAAACCCGAGGGCATAGATGCGGGCGATGAGTTCGCTCAGTGGGGTTTGCGCTTGTTGCCAGCAAAGCTTTAAGGTGTGTTGGCTAAGGTTGAGGTTGACAAACTCAACCCCGGCAAACTGCTTGAGTTGTTTTTCGATGAGCCAAGCACAGGCGGCACAGGTGATGCCTTCGATGATGAGGGTGATCTGGCGGCCGTTGGCGGTGACCTCAGATAGCGCCTCTAGCACCTCTTGGTTGTCATACAATGCCAGCTCCATCTGCATGGATTGGGGCAGGCTGGCCGGGGTAAATTCGGGCGTCGCGCTTACGTCGCTGCGGTACTGATAAAAAGACTCGCTGCCACTTTGCAATATGGCCTCGGCCACCGCCTCACAGCCCGTGCAGCATAGGTCACGCTCGTCACCGAGAATATCGAGGCGAATTTGCACGTTGGCGGGCACGAGGGCACCGCAGTGAAAGCAATCGCTCATTACAGCGAATGGGTCTCACCGTTTACCACGAACACTTCGCCACGAATACGCCAGCTTTGTTCGGGACACTCGACTTGCATGTAATAGCGGCCATCGTCTAGGGCGTCGATGAAGCCCTGATAAGAGCGACTGCCGGGTGTGAGCTGCAACAGAGCGTCGCGGTCTTTTTCATGTAAGGTGGGGTGGCTAAATTTAATCAGTAGCGTGCTGGGCATGTCGAGGCGGCTGTTAAGGACGTTTAATGAGGCCATGTTATCGTGGATGTTAAACTCCACACGAATATCCATGTTGCGGGCCTTGTGGTCCCATTTGAATTCCTGGTTCATGGCCAAGCCATCTTTGTAGTAGTGGTCACGCACCAGAGAGTCTTTGGTGTTGATGGCAAAGGTGAGCAATATGGAGCAGACGATGATGGACGACAGCGGAAACCCGATTAGCATCCACACATAGGGTTCTTTGTACCAAGGGCGAGATTGTGGAGGGGCAATGTTTTGCATAAATGGCTTACGACATATTGGATGTGGAACAAGGCCGCCAGTGTACTGGTCTGTTTGCTGTAGGGCAATCGCATTACTTTGATCTAAGACAATTTAGCGGCTAAGTCTCTATGGCAGAAGACTTAGCCGGTGGTGAGCCTTGAGCCTGGAATGGTGGTCATTCAGTTTGGGGTCTTTGAAGCATGGATGCTTCAGGAAGCCTCCATGGATGGATTAACGGCGGCCTCAAACTGGATGGCCACCACTCTAGGCTGGCGGGATTAACTGTTAGCCTGCTAGCTGTTCGTCTATCAGCGACCTGCAGGGCCGATAAAACGACTCTCCTCCTGCACGATGATGCCGTCGTCTCGGGTGACGGTGAAGATCACATCGGTGCGGGAGCGTTTTAGTTCCCAGGGGGCGACTTTAATGCTCATGGGCAGCGCACCCAATTCGCCATTTTGTAGGCGCAGTCGGGTCTTGCCGGTGAGTTCGGCCTTGTCCAAGCCACTCAGGGTGATGGTAAAATCGTGGGCCTGTTGTGACATGTTCATGACTTTTACGCGGTAGCTGTTTTGCACGCGGCCGTCACTGGTGTTGGTGTACAGGGCACCGCGATCACGCATCACGTCTAGCTCTAGGGGCACTCGGTTGAAGACCGTGTAGCCAAATACCAGCATCATAGTGATGAGGGCGAGGGCATAGCCCACGAGTTTGGGGCGCACTACATGCACTTCGTTGCCTTTTAGGGCTTGCTCGTTGGTGTAGCGGATGAGGCCTTTTTGATACTCCATCTTGTCCATGATGCTGTCACAGGCATCCACGCACAAGGCGCAGCTTATGCATTGGTATTGCAGGCCATCGCGAATGTCTATGCCTACTGGGCATACCTGTACGCACAGGTTGCAGTCGATGCAGTCGCCGATGTTTTCGCTCACTGGGTCTAGACCCTTCTTGCGGGTGCCGCGACCGCTGCCCCGTTCGCCGCGTTCTTCATCATAAGAGACGATGAGCGTGTCTTGATCGAACATCACCGCCTGAAAACGCGCGTATGGGCACATGTGGGTACATACTTGCTCACGCAGCCAGCCGGCGTTGCCATAGGTGGCCAGAGTGAAGAAACCTAACCAGAAAATGGCCCAGCTGCTTTCGATGCTGACACTCAATAGGTCGGGCACCAGTTCGCGAATGGGGTAAAAGTAGCCCACAAAGGCGATGCCGGTGGCCAGTGAAATAAGCAGCCATAAGCTGTGTTTGATGGCTTTCTTGCTGAATTTATTGGTTGAAAGCGGGGCTTTATCCAGCTTTAGCCGTTGATTGCGCGAGCCTTCGACTTTTTCTTCTACCCACATGAAAATTAAGGTCCAGGCGGTCTGTGGGCAGGTATAACCACACCATATGCGTCCGGCGAGGGTGGTGATGGTAAATAGGCCGAAGGCGGCGATGATCATCAGCCAAGACAGTAAGACAAAGTCTTGTGGCCAAAAGGTAAGGCCCCAGATATGAAACTGGCGCGTGGGTAGGTCGAACCAGACTGCCTGATGCCCGCCGAGGTTAATCCACGGTGTGGCAAAGTAGCCGATCATCAAGGCCCATAAAGAGACGCTGCGCAGCCGTTGAAAGAAGCCACTTATGGAGCGTACGTAGAGCTTGCCTTCTTTGTGCTTGCTGGCAACGCCTTGGTATTTTTCATGGATGTTGACCGGGGTAATGTCTTTAACTGGAATTTCGCTCATCGCCTACCGCCTTGCTAATGAGAAAATACTGATGCCGCTGTGACTTAAGTTTAGTCGTTATTGAGCTGCAAGGAGACCTTCACAACTGCTTTATTATGGGTGCAGGGTAGAGTATTTCCATTGTAATTTTGGCGTTATATTAGTGCATTACCGAAAACGAATAAACATAAAAAAAGCGGCCTAGGGCCGCTTTTTTTAAACATATTGAGCTAGCTCAATATTACTGCTTTTGTGACAGGGAATACACATAGCCAGACAGCACGTGAATTTTGTCTGCGCCTAGAATTTCGTTCCAGGCAGGCATGACACCGCCACGACCATGCTGGATAGTAAATTCAATTTGCTTCTGTGAGCCGCCGTACAACCAGATATTATCGGTTAGGTTAGGCGCTCCCATCAGCATGTTGCCCTTAGCATCGCCACCGTGACAGGCAGCACAGGCGGTTGCGAACAAGGCGCTGCCTTTGGCGGCATCACCTGACGCTTCACGACCCGACAGAGACAACACGTGCGCCGCGATGTCGCTGCGTTCGCTGGCAGTCATGTCTGCTTTCAAGCCGTTGGCGGGCATCATGCCGTTACGACCCTTAGTGATGGTGTGTTTGATGGCATCCGCGCCGCCGCCATACAACCAGTCGTTGTCGGTGAGGTTAGGAAAACCCAACGCGCCGGTGGCCGTAGAGCCGTGGCAAACTGCACAGTTAGAGGCAAACAGGCGTTGACCGGTGGCCAGTGCGTCCTTGTCAGTGGCCAGTTCTTCTACGCTCATGGTATTGAGCTTGTCGTAGTAAGGCTGGTACTTTTCCTCGGCCTTGTTCATTTCTCGTTGCCATTGGTCGTGTGAACTCCAGTCTGAGAAACCGGTCCAGCCGCCAATGCCGTAGATGCCAATGTAAAACACGCCAAAGATGATGGTGCTCCAGAAGAACCACATCCACCACTTGGGCATCGGGTTATCCAGCTCGTCTATGCCATCGAAGCTGTGACCGGTGGTCTGGTCTGTTTCTTCGTTGTATTTCTGGTTCTTGAAGGTAAGGGTTAATAAAATCCCGCACGCAATCATGGAGCCGATTACGATGGCACTTACCCATAAGTGCCAAAAGGTGGTTAATTCAGTCATTTTTCGTCGTCTCCGCTAGTGCTGAACGCTGCGCGATGTCATCGTCTTTAAATATCATGGTGGCATCGTCGTCAAAACGCGTCTTGCGGCTTGAGCTATAAGCCCAAGCGATGATGCCGATAAAGGCGATTAAGGCGAATACAGTGCCTAAACCGCGCACGTCATTAATATCCATAACTCTACCGTTTGTTGGTTAACACTGTGCCTAGCTGCTGTAGGTACAGTACTAAGGCATCGATTTCGCGTACGCCGTCGGTGGTGTCTTTAGCTGTCTCGATCTGCTCGTCTGTGTAGGGGACACCCACATAGCGCAAGGCGGTCATCTTCTTGGGAGTGTCGCGGCCGTCGATCTTCTGTTCAAACAACCATGGGAAAGAAGGCATGTTTGACTGCGGTACCACATCACGCGGGTTGAACAGGTGGGCACGGTGCCAATCGTCCGAGTAGCGAGCGCCGACACGGGCTAAATCAGGGCCGGTACGCTTAGAGCCCCACAGGAACGGATGCTCATAGACGTGTTCACCGGCCAAAGAGTAATGGCCATAGCGTTCGGTCTCGGCACGGAACGGACGAATCATCTGGGTGTGGCAGACATGACAGCCTTCACGGATGTATATGTCACGACCTTCTAATTCCACCGCGTTCAAAGGCTTAAGGCCTTCGATGGGCTGCGTGGTTTCCTTCAGGAAGAACAGGGGAATAATTTCCGCTAATCCACCCCAGCTGATGGCGATGATGATCAAGACGATCATCAGCGGCAGGTTTTTTTCTACGATATCGTGTTTCATGTAATCCTCTCCCTTAAGCCTGAGCTAGCTTGGCTTGTTCGGCATGGGCACCGCGAACGGTTTTGTATGTGTTGTAAGCCATCAGCAGCATGCCTGCTAGGAAGAAGGCACCACCCACTACGCGTACAAAGTAACCAGGGTAAGACGCTTCCAAAGACTCGACAAAGCTGTAGGTTAAGGTGCCGTCGGCGTTAACCGCACGCCACATTAGGCCTTGCATGATACCGTTAACCCACATGGCGCAGATGTAAAGCACGGTGCCTAGGGTCGCTAACCAGAAGTGAATGTTGATCAGCTTGATGGAGTACATCTCACCTTGCTTCTTACCCAATACCACGGGCAATAAGTTGTAGATGGCACCGAAGGAGATCATGGCAACCCAGCCTAGCGCGCCTGAATGTACGTGACCTATGGTCCAGTCAGTGTTGTGGGACAAGGCATTAACGGTCTTGATGGCCATCATTGGGCCTTCGAAGGTAGACATGCCGTAGAAAGATAGGGATACCACCAAGAAGCGCAAGATAGGGTCGGTACGCAATTTATGCCAAGCGCCAGATAGGGTCATCATGCCGTTGATCATACCGCCCCAAGAAGGTGCCAATAGAATTAAGGACATTACCATGCCGGCAGACTGAGCCCAGTCTGGCAGTGCAGAATAGTGCAGGTGGTGAGCACCGGCCCATACGTAAATGGAGATCAAGGCCCAGAAGTGCACGATAGACAAACGGTAAGAGTAAACAGGGCGCTCGGCCTGCTTAGGGATGAAGTAGTACATCATGCCCAAGAAGCCCGCCGTCAGGAAGAAACCTACCGCGTTGTGTCCGTACCACCATTGCACCATGGCATCGATAGTACCCGCATAGATAGAATAGGACTTCCACATGCTCACCGGAATGGCCAAACTGTTAAAGGTGTGCAGTACGGCGATGGTAAGGATAAAGGCACCGAAGAACCAGTTGGCCACGTAGATGTGGGGCTGGTTACGCTTAGAGATGGTACCGAAGAAGACGATGGCGTAGGAGATCCAGACGATTTCCATCAGTATGTCGATGGGCCACTCTAACTCAGCGTATTCTTTTGAAGAGGTCAGGCCCATGGGGAGGGTGATGGCCGCCGCGACGATGATGGCTTGCCAACCCCAGAAGGTAAACATGGCCAGTGAATCGGAGAATATACGAGTCTGACAGGTGCGCTGTACCACATAATAAGAGGTGGCAAACAAGGCGCAGCCGCCAAAGGCGAAGATAACAGCATTGGTATGCAGGGGTCGTAGACGTGAAAACGTCAGGTATTGGATGTCGAAGTTCAGTTCCGGCCAGACCAGTTGTGAAGCGATAAGTACGCCGATTGACATACCCACAACGCCCCACACCACGGCCATGATGGCAAAGTACTTCACCACCTTGTAGTTATAGTTGGGTTGCTCGATAGCAGTGCTCATGTATTCGGTTCCATTAGCAGCAAGTTAAAAAATCGGCGCAATTATCAAGAAAGTGCTCTCTAAAAGCAAACGGTAAAGCCTGATACACATCAACCTTTTTTCTTTCTTAACAATAAGTTAGCCGTTTTGTCGGCAAAACGTCCAAATTTTAATAGATAAAGTTGAATTTGAGTCTAGCAGTGATACGTGTAAGTGGTTAAAAAAACAACAGCTGCTAAATGTGTCGCGGTAGATTACACTGCCGCTTTTTATCTAAGGACGATCATGGAACTGCTCACGGATGGTGCTGCCAATCCATATACCTGCATATTTGCCCACGGTGCGGGTGCGCCCATGGACAGCGAATTCATGACAACTTTTAGCCGCGGGCTGGCCGCCCACGAAATTAAAGTGGTGCGATTTGAATTTCCCTATATGCAAACACGTCGCTTAAATGGTAAAAAGCGCCCCCCCAATCGCCAGCCCGAGTTGCTCGCGTGTTTCGAGCAGGCGATTGCCCAAGTGGCGGAGCCCTGTGTGTTGGTGGGCAAGTCCATGGGCGGGCGCATGGCCAGCATATTGGCGGCCATGCAGCCTCACCATGACGCCATTAAAGGGGTGTTGGCGCTGGGCTATCCGTTTCACCCGCAAGGCAAGCCGGAAAAACTGCGCACCGCCCACCTGGCGGACTTGGCGGTGCCCATGGCCATCATGCAGGGCAGCAGAGATGCTTTGGGTGATAAGGAATTGGTGAGCGGGCTTGATTTACCTGCCTGCATCGAGCTGTCGTGGCTACCTGATGGCAATCACGACCTTAAGCCTAGGGTGAAGAGCGGCTTTAACCATGAACAGCACATAAATACGGCAATCGAGGCCAGTGCTCAGTTTATTAAGCGCTGCCTAAGCAATAAATGAAAACAACACATGATACGCCGTGAAAGACACCGCAATCGAGGCCAGTGCTCAGTTTATTAAGCGCTGTCTAAAATGAAAAACAACACATGATACGCCGTGAAAGACACCGCAATCGAGGCCAGTGCTCAGTT
>CAJXIK010000027.1 GCA_913054445.1 uncultured Bermanella sp. | reverse complement strand
GAAGAGCCGCCCATATTTGTGGCCATTATTCTCGATATTAGTCAGCGAAAAAAAATAGAGGAGCAGCTCGAATGCGCTCAAAAACAGCTGTTTCAATCACAAAAGCTGGAGTCTTTAGGCACCCTAGCGGGCGGCATCGCCCATGACTTTAATAATATTCTGGCCATCATAGAGGGCAACACAGAGCTGGCGCTGGACGATGCACAAGAGGGCAGTGAACAATCCGAACATCTGCATAATATTTTAACGGCCAGTGCTAAAGCGGTGAGCCTGATTAAACAAATATTGGCCTTTGGTCGCAGTGAAGTAGCCGCTTTCAGCGCCATTAACTTGGTTGATGTTATCGCGGAAGCTCTGCATCTGGTACGCCCGTTGATTCCCGCCAATATTGAAATAACCCAAAATATAGCTGCTAGCCATCCCGTGATAAGGGGCGACAAGACGCAGATTCATCAGATTTTCACCAACATTATTAATAATGCGGTGCAGGCCATGGAGCAAGGTGGTGGCCTTATTAGCATCGCCATAGAGGATGACGACGAGTACGTGTCCATGAGCATAGCCGACACCGGCAGCGGCATTCCCCTGGGCGATCAAGCCAATATCTTTGACCCTTTTTTTACCTCTAAGGCGTTGGGCAAGGGCACCGGCCTAGGGTTATCCGTTGCCCATCAGCTGGTGGAGCATCATAAGGGCAGCATCTCCCTCAAGAGCAGCTCCACGGCGGGCAGCCATTTCGTGATTAACATTCCCAAGAGCGCACAGCCGCTGGCAGAGGTTAATGCAAACAGCAGGGAGGTGTTGCATGGCTCGGGCCGTATATTGGTGGTAGACGATGAGGCTGAATTGCGGGATTTATGCCAGCTTATCTTGCAGTCGGCAGGCTATCGGGTGGTCACCGAGGAGAATGCGGAAGCCGCCTTGCGGCGGTTCCAGCGTCAGCCCAATGACGTCGATCTAGTCTTAACCGACTATGCCATGCCGGGCATGTCGGGCGGTGAGCTGGCCACCGCCTTGCTGAGCATTCGGCCGCTATTGCCCATCATATTATTAACCGGCTTCACCAAAAAATTTAGTCAAGAACAGGCTCAAGAGATGGGCATCCGTTACCTGTTAAAACCGCTCAAACGGGCTGCGTTGCTGGCGGCCGTGGGTGAAAAACTGAGCGCTCCAAAAAGCCTAAAATGATCGTGAGGCTAATCCTTTATGGTGACCACGTCTGTTAAGTCTGCGCGCGTAGTGCGAGTTTGGTTGGCCTGCACGCTGGGGTCTTCGTATCCAAAGCTAATGCCAAATAGAATGCCGTTGTCGCTGGGCTCGTTAAAATAATCGCGAATAATTTGCGGATAATAGGCCACGCTGGCCTGAGCGCAGCTGGCAATGCCATGGGCGTGCATGAGCAACATGAGGGTCTGTGCATACATGCCCGCATCCACGGCGATGGCGGGGCTAAAGTCGCGCTGCATGGTGATAAACAAAACATGGGGCGCGTCAAAAAATTCATAGTTACGCTTGCTGGCGTTCATGCGGCCCGCCTTGTCGGAACGTTCTATGCCCATGGCTCCGTACAGTGCTTGCGCACATTCTACTTGGCGGTCACGCAGGTCTCCCGAGTATTTCGCGGTGCTCGCAAAATCTGGGTTCATGTCTTGTCCGGCGGTGAATGCTCGCGTCAATTGTCCACGCAACTCATCGCAGTGCTGACCGCTGGCCATTAAGACCTTCCAGGGCTGGACATTGCAGTTAGATGGGCTCTGTTGCGCGAGCGTCAGAACCTTGTCTATGGTCTCTCTGGGCACCAATTCCTTGGTGAAGCCACGCACCGAACGTCGCAGGCTGATGGCGTCCATCAGGGTAATATTGTGTGGCTCAGTCATTGGTTTGTCCTATCGCTGAAAGATAAATGGGCCAGTCTAGCAGTTAGGACACACAGCGCCATGGCCAAGGGGAGGCAGTTGGTTAGCAAAAGGTGACAATAAGGCGCACATATCGAACAGCAACGGCTTAATTAGAGTGAGCCGTGAGCGCAGGGGGGCTGGGCAATATGTGCAATGGAAAGGTGGGCATCCAAGCCACTGGGGTCACGCGTATGGTTAATTCATCAGGGCTGATGCCAAACTTAGGCAAGTGTTGCTCAAAGGATACCGTTAGGCTGTGATCTTGCATCACGTTAGCCTTAGATAACCGTGCCAGTTCCTTGCCTCTGAGCAAGATTCTAATATTAAAGGCCACCCAGGCTTGGGGCCATGGCCCCCCGTTTAGGTTGTGGAGTGTGAAGTGGCTCTTCAATTTGGGTGAGAAACTCGCTTCGTCTACTTCCTTCACCAGATCACTGATGGCCAAATTTAGCTGGTGAATAGCCTGATATTCCACTTCCTTGCTGTGCTCGTTGAGGGTGGTGCTGCTGAAAAACTGCTCTGTGGACATGTCGAGACAGCCCGCCAGCGGCCAGATTAATAACCCATGGATGACGCCTTTAAAATTGAGCATAGGTTTTCTGCAAGTTAAGAACCTTGTTTAGGTAGTCCCGAGTTTCGGCCGTGGGCATCTGCCTGAGCAGTTTACGCAAGACCTCTGGGGCCGACATGCGGTTGATGCTGTCCACCGCGGTGCTGATGCGGGCGCTGCCGGTCAAGGCCTTCATGACGCTGGAGGTGCCCGCGTTATAGGCGGCGATGGCGCAATACAGGCGTGCCTTTGAATCGCTAATGTCCTTCAAGTAACGATAATAAAGAATATGAAAATAGGCGGTACCCACTTGCACATTCTGCTTAGGGTTGTACAGGTAGCTGGGTGACAGCACCTTCTGCTGCTTGTAAATAAGGTGGCTGGCATCCATTCCGGCGGTATGGGGCACAATTTGCATGAGGCCAAAAGCGGGGGCCTGGGAGCGAGCCAAGGGATTAAAATGGCTCTCGGCATGAATAATGGCAAACACTAATGACGGTGGCAGGCTGTATTTTTGCGCGTAGTCATAGACGAACGGCTGGTAACGCTTGGCCTTCGTGCGGATGCGTTTCTCTGGCATGGAGATGATGTAGGTGGTGCGGTCGTTGAAAGCAAACGCCAGATTTAAAGCGGCCACCGCCGGAAAGCGAATGTAGGCGGCCTTGCTTAATTTCTTGGCCATACGCTCCACGGCTTTAATGGACGGGCGTTCATCGCGAAATAACTCCCCAAGTATGAGGTCGCGTCCCATGACCCCTAGGTCTTGTGCGTAACGAATGCCTGCTAGGGTTTCCATGTTGGTATTGATGGGGTCTTTATTGACGGCTGTTTGTAGGTTGGTAGAGAGCAACTGCACGAGGGTTTTTTCGAGGCGTTTGTGCATCTCTCGGTAATTTAAGACCTTGCCTTGGCGCAGGCTGGGCATAGTGATTTGAATTTCGTTGGCCTTGAAATCAATGGCCTGTTTTTGCTGGTAGTCGTTGGAGTAAAACACTAAGCGGCTCTTGCTGCTTATCTCGGCAGAGGGCCAATAGGCCCTTAGTTCGGCGCGGTAGGCGCTCACGGATTTCTTGAAATTACGCTTTAATTGCAGCGCACTGAGTTGCGTATCTTGGGCGCTGGCCGCTGCCGCCTCATGGCCGGCCTTGGGGATGACCTGCACCTCGGCGCTGGTGAGTGCCGATACACATAAACAGCTAAAAACAAGTGTTTTTACGGCCGTTTGGCGAATTTTTTCTGCGAGGAGGTGCGAATATTTAGTCATGTTCTAAAGCTAGTGTTAACTGCTAAGAGAAGCAAAAAAAACCTATCCTTGTAAATAAAAGTTATAAAAGATCAGAGGGCCTCTGTGAATGGGTGGGCATTGTTCACAAGAAAATAATATTTGTTTTAATGTGTGCTCGAACCTTGTTTATCATCTAGCGGATACCTGACCAGTTGGTATTTTTTGAGCAGCTTCTGGTAGTCGTCAGACGCTAAATAGACGGCTAACCAGAGGTTGAAATCCGCCATCACCGACGTTGCCGCTGGGTGCTCCTTGAGCATGGTCATGTGCAAACTTCGGCTGTGTACTGTGCTAGTGGGCACTTGCAAACGTGCCTGTAAACCGCTCATGGAATGCAAAATATAGCGCGCCACATCGGCGTCTAGCAGGGCCATGTCCACCTCGTGACTGGCCAGCTTGCGCAACAGTGGGCGGTAGTGTTGGTGGTAGCGGATGTTGCCGCCCGCCGGAATCAGCTGGTCGTAGGCGTAGTCCTCCATGAGTCCGAGGCTTTTCTTGTCTATTAACAAGGCATGGCGAAAGGCCGCGATGGTGCCTATGTCTTGTGTGGCACTGACCACCACCAGCTGGTTGTGATAGTAGGGCGTGCTGAATAAAAATTGCTGTTGGCGGTCGGCACTGCTCCAGGCGGCGACACTGATGTCGTACTTTCCTTGCTGCATGCCTTGCATGACTTTTCGCCAGGGCGCAAACGCCATGCTGACCTGATAACCGGCCCGTGTTAGTACCTGGCTTACCAGCTCCACACTGAAGCCCTGGCCGGGCAGCGAGCGGCCGATGAAGGGGGGCCATTCGTTGGCGGCCATCAGCAGTTTTTTAATGGTGAGCGGGTAATGCTGGCACAGCTTAGCGAGGGTTTTACCTAGGCCTTGGCTCTCAATCTTGAGGGCATAGTCGTCACGATAATTTCTTAGCAGGCTAATGCCATTTAAGGCGGCATCATAGATGTACCAGTGTTTGCCGCTCTTATAGAGGCGCAGCAGCATGTGGCGTGTCTCTTGTTTTCTTACAAGATCCATCTCGATGGCCACTTTGCTGCCGCTGTTGTTGTAGGTGCTGTTGTTTAGCGTCCACTTTTCGCTGTGCCACGTGCGCAGCGCATCGGCCTGGCTGTATATGAGCTGGCGATTGAAGCACTGCATGAAACGCCTTTTTTGCTTGAGGCTGGCGCGCTTCCAGTGATCCCCCAGCACCAGTTTACTCATGCGCTCCATGTCCATGATGGGTTCGAGTTCTTGCTTGAGGATTTGCTCTATGTCTTTACGGCTGGGGTCGTTAAGGGCGGCGATGCCTTGGGATATCTGGCCGAAGGTGTGTTTGATGAGCTGCTCTGGGTTGGCCTGCGCGAGGCTGCTGAGCAGAATGATGAGACAAGATAAAAAGCGTAACATGCTGGCATCCATGGCAATGAACGGCCCATAAGCGCAGGCTCCTATCTATTAAAGGTAGCACATGGCGGGCTGGTCATTGCTTAGGCCGAACCGGGGTTGAGGCCATTAATCCTCGATACAAATGCCCAGTTGACTGACGCCGTTATCGCGGCTGAGGGGAATCAATTTTTTAATGGCATCGGCGTGACTGATTTGCGCACACACTAGATCAACCACTTCTTGTTCGAAATTTAATTGTCGCGCCCACAGTTCACTGTCGTCCTTGTCTTGTTGCTGCAATGCAAACACCTCCAGCAGGCGCTGTTGCGTCATGGTATGCATCGCTTGGGCATCATCTATGCTGTCATCCAAAATACCCTGTATGCAGCTTTGTAGGGCAATCATGCTGTCCATGGCAGGGTAGGCACCGAAATGGTCGTGCTGTGCGGGGTCGGGCACCAGCTCGTTGAGCACCTCTAGCTGTTTCTCGATGTTTTTCATGCTGCTCAGCTGGCCGCGCAAATACTCCCACACTTTGTTGAGAATTTTACGCGCTTGTTGGTATTGCTCGGGGCGCTCTTCCAGTTCACAGAACAAATGAAAATTAGGCAAGCTACGCTCACAGATGGCGGCACAAAATGACAGCTGTTGCCAGTGGTTAAGTGAATCTAAATTCATAAAGCCCTCCTCTTTGGCCGTGCAGTATAACAGGCAATGGGCGAGCCCAAATATGTGCAGGATATTATTCTGGCAGATATTGTCTATAACTATCTATTATAAAATGGTCGCTGCACAGATTTTTTGCGCTATTGAAAATTACGTCTAGTTTTATAACTAGTGATGAATCTTAACCATAAGGGTAAATACACTGGGCCGAAGTTAGTGTGCGTTAGGCGGTAGCCACTGATTTTAAATCATAATTTAGGATGATCGATTAGGGCGGACAAGTCTCGCCCTAATGAATAGAGGTGAAGAATGGCTAACCATATTTTTATTCTAGCAACCGTCATGCTGCTGGCCGGAATTTTCGGTGGTCTGGTGAATTACTATATGTACGGTGAAAATGACCCAGATGCCATTAGCCTGCCCAGGTGCCTAGTAGTGGGCATAGGGGCCGCTTTTTTAGTGCCGGTGATTCTGGACTTGGTCAACAGTGAACTCATCCTCGAGACCCAGGGCGATCCTTCGCGGTTATTAATTTTCACCGGTTTCTGTCTTATCTCGGCCATTGCCAGCCGTTTCTTCATCACCAACATGACCGATCGAATCCTCGATGCCGCGCGTCATGCCAAGGAGCAATCGGAGACCGTACACCACGATTTACGCATCATTAAAAATGAATTGTTGCCCTTAATCGACACCGAAACCGAACAAGAACTCGAGCCAGAAGACGAGCCCGAGATCATGCAGATGGAAGACGAACTCGATGTCACCAGCTCCACCGCCTTAAAAATGCTGGCCACCGGCCGTTATATCTTTAGGTCGTTGCCCGGTTTGTGCCGTGAATCCAACCACGATGAATCTACCATGTTGCAGACTCTGGGGGTGTTAGTGACGCGTAGCATGGCGGGTAAGGTGAGCGGTAAGAACGGTATTCGTTGGCACATCACCGAGAAGGGCCGCCGCGTTTTAGAAAGCCAAATGTGATGCGTGTGAACGGGTGGGGCTAAACTGAGCGCGAGCTTGCCCCGATGTACAGGCCTTAAGGATTAAGAGATCGACCATTATGGATGGTATCGCTAAAGCAAGGAGAGTCGTTTGCTTGGTCTTGGGGCTCGCCTTAAGTGGTTGGCTGTGGTCGGCCCCAGGCGATGACGCCCGCTCCCAGCAAGACCCACAAAGTAAGATTGTGCCCACCAGTGCGGCCTCCGATGTGCGCATCATCATCGATATTTCCGGCTCCATGCGTGACAACGACCCAGAAAACCTGCGCATCCCCGCGCTGAATTTAATCGTAGAGTTACTGCCCGAGGGTTCTCGGGCCGGAGTGTGGACCTTCGGTCAGTGGGTCAACATGTTGGTGGCACCGCAGCAAGTGGATGACCAATGGCGAAAAAATGCCAAGCAAAAAGCCCAAGGTATCAACAGTCATGGCTTGCGCACTAACATTGGCGAGGCCATGGAGAAGGCCACCTGGAAATTTGCCAAAGACGGCCAATACGAACAACATGTGATCTTGCTCACCGATGGCCTAGTCGACATAGCGGCCGACGCCGACCCGGCGCAATCGCAAAAAAACGAGGCCGAACGGCGTCGCATCATGACCCAGGTATTGCAGCGCTATCAGAATCAGGGGGTCAAGATCCACACCATCGCCCTATCGGATAACGCCGATAAGGTCTTGCTAGAAAAACTCTCGCTGGCCACCGACGGCATGAATGAGGTGGTGAATAATTCCGAACAACTGGTCAAGGCATTCTTAAAAGCTTTCGAGAAAGCCGCGCCGGTGGCCGCCGAACAGGTGCCGTTGGCGGCGGATAACAGCTTTACCATCGATGCCAGCGTGCAGGAATTCACGGCGCTTATCTTTCGTAAAAAAGGCTCCCCCCCCAGCCAGCTCACCACCCCAGATGGACAGGTCATCAGCCAGATAAAGGCGGCAGACAATGCCCGCTGGTTTAGCGAATCGGTCTACGACCTCGTGACCATACAAAACCCCCAGCCAGGCAGCTGGAAGATATTGGCCGAACTAGACCCAGACAATCGCGTCACGGTGGTCAGTGATTTAAAGATGGAAATCGTCAACCTGCCCACCTCCTTGTTTCCTGGCCAACAGGTGGACTTC
The DNA here is from genome assembly GCA_913054445.1 of uncultured Bermanella sp. Lineage (GTDB taxonomy): Bacteria > Pseudomonadota > Gammaproteobacteria > Pseudomonadales > Oceanobacteraceae > Bermanella. The sequence continues at coordinate 4,698 of CAJXIK010000027.1, read as the reverse complement.
GAGGTGTACCTGCACGAAGACGGAAAGATTTTAACCAACCAGGATTTCTTACGCCTGATGACGGTGGAAATGAAGATGACCGCCGAATCGGGCCGCAGCGGCAGCAAGCAGATTAGCGACCCAGACAATATTCCCAGCGATGGCCGCTTTCGGGAAAGCATCAAACGCTTAAATCATGAGGGGCAGTACGAGCTGCAAATCAGCGTAGACGGCAAAACTTTTCAGCGCATGCGTAAAGAGTATATTCAGGTGCGCCAGCCCATCGGTTTTGAAATTCGTAAGCGCTTACACAACGGTGCCCTGGCCTATGCGGTGCGCGTGATTCCGCAGGTGGCCGACATAGAAGTGGCCCGCACCCGCGTCATTGCCAAGTTACAGGGCCCCGACCAACACTCTATTATTCAGGCGGTTCCTTGGATAGAAGAGGGGGTGTGGGAATCCATCATCGAAGCCAACAAGGGCCCAGGTGTCTATGAGATGGCGTTAAATGTGAAGGGCCGCTTTGGCGAGGATCAGGAGTTTCGCATCAAGCCCGACCCCATCGCGTTGGTTTTTCCCATCCCGGATGATTTTAGCCATGAATACTTCGTCCAAGAAGAGATTACCCCAGAGCAGATGGCCGCGCTGGCATCGATCCCCGAGGTTGATGGCGAGCCCATGACAGACGCGCCAGCTGAAGGTGAGGCCGCCGCCAGCGAAGAGCCTGCGGCAAGCGAGCCCGAGGCAGGTGAGGCGGAAGAGCAGGCAGACGAGGTGATGGATGACAGTGCAGCCATGCCATTCTGGCTGTATATCGTCATTCCGCTGCTCACCCTAGTGTTGGGCGTGGCAGGCTTCTTTATTTACCGTCACCTCTCTAACAAAAAATCCTCCGAGGCAACCGAAGATGCTCCCAGCACGGACAAGCCCGCCGCTGGATCGGCCCCGCCACCCGAGGTGAGCCTAAACGATGGCATGGATGACGAAGAATTTGACGAAGACTTCGACTTAAGTGACGTGGATGACGACGAAGAACTGGATGGCCTAGACGATTTGGATCTAGCTAACGGCGATGATGACGCTGCCACAGCGGATGCCGAAGATGTGGTGGATGATGTGGTCGACGAAGCGGCAGACGACATTCCCGACTTCGACGAAAACTTCGATATAGATGCCGATGTGGAACCCGAGGAAAACATCAGCGCGGTGGATGACGAAGATACCACGGCGGCCATAGATGAACTGGACAGCGTGCTGGATAGCTTAACGGACGACGAGGTTGATGAAGCCGGTGATGAAACACCCGCTGAGGCGATCCCGCAACTGGAAGACGAAGTACCAGCCGAGCCAGAAGACGCCAGCGCAGAGGATGACTTCAACCTAGATGATGACGACGACTTTAACCTAGAGGATGAAGCCGCTCCAGCCGAGCCTGCAGACGCCAGCGCAGAGGATGACTTCAATCTAGATGATGACGACGACTTTAACCTAGAGGATGAAGCCGCTCCAACCGAAGCAGTAGATGATGTGGCAGAAGCCGTTGAAGCCGTTGAAGAAGCAGCAGAAGCAGCAGAAGCAGAAACAGCAGAAGAAGATATCACCGACGGTGAAGCCGCCATTGATGAAGCCTTGGCCAATTTAGAAAGCGAGTTGGACGACATAGATATGGACGCCCTAGAGGATGACGACGAAACAAAAGGTCAATGAGGGTCAATAAGTTAGGCTTTATAAACCCCGGGCGCTAGAATCCTTGTTTTGCGGCATTAATGAGAAAAATTCTATGTGTGAGTTGCTGGGGATGAGTGCCAATACCCCCACAGATATTTGTTTTAGTTTTAGCGGCCTCATGGAGCGGGGCGGGCGTACCGGCCCTCACCGCGATGGCTGGGGCATCGTCTTCTACGAGGGCCGTGGCGCACGGGCATTTCACGACCCTAACCCCAGCGCGCAATCCCCCCTCGCGAACTGGGTGAAAGACTACCCCATTAAAAGCCAAATTGTGATCAGCCACATTCGCCAGGCCAACGTGGGTGCCACCAGCCTAGAAAACACCCACCCCTTTCAGCGTGAACTCTGGGGGCGCTCGTTCTCGTTTGCCCATAACGGGCAAGTTCCAGATGTGAAAAAAAAGCCGTTGCAATTTTACCTGCCCATAGGTGACACCGACAGCGAACACGCCTTCTGCTGGATTTTGGACCAATTGCGTAAACGCTTTCCTACTCGGCCAGACTCCCCCCAGCAATGGCTGCCCTTAGTGGCGAGCGTGAGCCGCCAGTTGGCCGAGCTGGGGGTGTTTAATATGCTGCTCAGCGATGGCGAAGTCTTGCTGAGTTTTTGCTCGACTAAGTTGTGTTGGCTCACCCGCCAGGCGCCGTTTAATCACGCTAGCCTCAAGGATACTGAGCTTACCGTGAACTTTGCCAAAGAGACCACCGACCAGGATAAGGTCACTATCATAGCCACCGAACCGTTAACGGCGGATGAATCTTGGCAGGCATACTCCAGCGGCGAGTTTCGCGCATTTTTGCATGGAACGTCTATATTTGAATCGAGTGCTGACGAACCCCAGCGTTAATTTAGCCGCCTAGCCTGCCTGTAATAGGCTGGCCTAAAATTTTAAGGCTTGGCCCGTGTTAATCTTGGTCTGCTAGGGTAATATGCCGCAAATTGTCGTCCAGTGAGCAAAACATGAAATTTTCAGGTACTAAAGAATACGTTGCCACCAACGAATTGCAGATGGCCGTTAACGCCGCCATCACCCTGCAAAGGCCACTGCTCATCAAGGGTGAGCCGGGCACAGGCAAAACCATGTTAGCCGAGCAACTGGCCGAAGCCCTAGACACACCGCTTATTCAGTGGCACATCAAATCCACCACTAAGGCTCACCAAGGCCTGTACGAATACGATGCGGTGTCGCGTCTGCGGGATTCACAACTGGGCAACGCCGATGTCAACGACATTGGCAACTACATTAAGAAAGGCAAGCTATGGGAAGCCTTCACCGGTGATAAGCCACCGGTATTATTGATCGACGAGATCGACAAGGCCGACATCGAATTCCCCAACGATCTATTGCTCGAATTAGATAAAATGGAATTCTTCGTCTACGAGACCCAAGAGCGCATCGTAGCCAAGCATCGCCCCATCATCATCATCACCAGCAACAACGAAAAAGAACTGCCCGATGCCTTCTTGCGTCGCTGTTTCTTCCATTACATCGACTTCCCCAACAAAGATACCATGCAAAAAATTGTCGATGTCCATTACCCAGAGATTAAAAAAGACCTGTTGGCCGAAGCCATGGATGTGTTTTTTGACCTGCGTAAGGTGCCTGGCCTCAAGAAGAAGCCATCCACCTCGGAGCTGGTCGACTGGCTTAAATTGCTATTGGCCGACGACGTCGATCCAGCGACCTTGCGCAGCAAAGAAAACGCCATTCCCCCTCTATACGGTGCCATGGTAAAAAATGAGCAAGATGTCGAACTCTTACAAAGGCTGGCGTTTATGACGCGCCGTAAAGGTTAATGACAGATGTTGGTTGATTTCTTTCAAACCATGCGTGAATACCGCATACCCTGTTCCATACGGGAGTATCTGGATTTAATTAACGCCCTCAAGCATCGCCTAGCCTTTGCCCATCTGGATGACTTTTATCAATTAAGCCGCATCTGTCTGGTCAAAGATGAGCGCCACTTCGATAAATTCGACAAGGCCTTCGCCCATTATTTTAAAGGCATAGACACCCTCGACAGCATTCTTACCAGTGCCAAGGGCATTCCTGAAGAGTGGATGAAGTCAGAGCTAGAGCGCATGTTCAGCCAGCAAGAGATGGACGCCATCGAGGCCCAAGGTGGCTTCGAGGAACTCATGAAGAAATTCCGTGAGCGTCTCGCCGAGCAGGAAAAACGCCACCGTGGCGGCAACAAGATGATCGGCACGGGGGGCACCTCACCCTTCGGCAACGACGGTTACAACCCCGCAGGCATGCGTGTCGATCAGGGTCGCAGCCGCCATAAGAAAGCCATTAAGGTCTGGGAAAAGCGCAACTACCGTAATCTAGATGACGATGTAGAGCTGGGCATTCGCAACATTAAGGTGGCGCTACGACGCCTGCGTAAATTTGTGCGTCAGGGTGCCGAAGAGGTGCTCGACCTAGACGATACCATCAGCGCCACCGCCAGCAACGCCGGTTATCTGGACATTAAGCTAGTACCCGAACGGCACAACGCGGTGAAGGTGCTGTTGTTCTTCGACATCGGCGGCACCATGGACCCGTTTGTGAAAATCTGTGAGGAATTATTCTCTGCTGCGCGCAGCGAGTTTAAGCACATGGAAACGTTTTACTTCCATAATTGCCTGTATGAGAGCGTCTGGAAAGACAACATTCGTCGCAACCACGAACGCACTATGACCTGGGATCTACTGCGCAAGTATACCAAGGACTACAAGGTAATCTTCGTGGGGGATGCCATGATGGCTCCCTACGAGGTGACCCACGTGGGCGGCAGTGTCGAGCACTGGAACGATGAAGCCGGAGCCGTCTGGTTGCAGCGTGTGCGCGACACCTTCGACAAGGTAGTGTGGCTCAACCCTGTGCCCGAAAGCCAGTGGGGCTGGAGTGGTTCCCTCAACGCCGTGCGAGATATCTTTACAGAAGAGATGTACCCGCTCACGGTCAACGGCTTGGAAGACGCCATGCGTCAACTCACTCGTTAGCCG
>CAJXIK010000026.1 GCA_913054445.1 uncultured Bermanella sp. | reverse complement strand
CTTCTAAAAAACCCGATTTAAACCATTTAAGGCCGCGATACGATAGGCTTCCGCCATGGTGGGATAGTTAAAGGTATTATTGACGAAATAATTAACGGTATTGCCTTCGCCTTTTTGCTTCATGATGGCCTGACCAATGTGAATGATCTCGGCAGCTTGGTCACCAAAACAGTGTATGCCTAAAATTTCCAAGGTCTCACGGTTAAACAATATCTTTAACATGCCGACATTTTCACCGGTGATTTGCGCACGGGCGATGCTCTTGAAAAAAGCCTGGCCCACTTCATAGGGAACCTTGTCGTTGGTAAGTTCACGCTCGGTCTTACCCACCGAACTGATCTCGGGGATGGTATAAATGCCCGTGGGCACGTCGGTGACAAACCAGTAGTCATCGTCACCGGCCAAGTGGGCGGCGGCCGAACGGCCTTGGTCGTAGGCGGCACTGGCAAGACTGGGCCAGCCCACCACATCCCCCACAGCATAGACATGGTCGGCGCTGGTCTTGTAGTTTTCATCGACCTCGACCTGGCCACGCCCGTTGGGCTTCACCCCTACTAAATCCAGGCCTAGGTCGAGGGTGTTACCGGTGCGGCCGGCAGCCCACAAGATAGCATCCGCCTTGATCTTCTTACCCGACTCAAAATGCATCGTGACGCTGTGTTCATCTGTGGTGACCGATTCGAATAATTCGTTATGACGAATCAACACGCCGTTATTGCGCAGGTGATAACTTAACGCATCGCTGATCTCATCATCCAAGAATGGCAACAGGCGCTCGCCCGGATTGATGAGATCGACCTTCACCCCCAAACCACTAAAAATAGACGCGTATTCGGAACCAATCACGCCCGCACCATAAATAACGATATTACGCGGCGTGTGCTCCAGCTTAAGGATAGTGTCCGAGTCGTAAACCCGTTCGTGGTTGAAGTCTATGCTGTCTGGGCGAAACGGTGTAGAGCCGGTGGCTATCACAATTTGTTCGGCATGTAAGCGAGTACTAGATTCCGGGCCATCGCTGATTTCTATGGTGTTAGTATCGATGAACTTGCCCAGACCATGATAGAGATGCACCCGATTACGGCTGTAAAACTCGGTACGCAGTTTCACCTGCTTGGCAATGACACGCTCCGCGGTCTGCAACACACGGGGAAAACTAAACCATCTGGGTTCGCCAATATCGCGAAACATGGGGTTGGTGTTGTAGGAAATAATCTGCTTAACAGAATGCCTTAAGGCCTTGGAAGGAATGGTGCCCCAGTGGGTACAATTGCCTCCCACCATGGGCGCTTTTTCCACCACCGCCACTTTCTTGCCTTTTTTGGCTGCGTTCATGGCAGCCCCTTCACCGGAAGGTCCGGTACCCAGCACAATCACATCATAATGATAATCAGCCATGGCTTTAAACTCCTCATACTCTTTCGAGTTTAGCTCGCGTCATATCCCAGCGAGCTGCTTTTATTGTTGTTCGCTTTTTTTACGTCTGTGTCGCACTTGTTTTGGTCTCCGCCACACACATCGCAGGCCGACTCCATGCCCACCGCGCTCATGCCACCGCAAGAGCCTTTAATGGGTTTGCGGCCCAGTATGAGGCCAATGGCCATGAGCACCACAAATAACAGCATCACCGTGAAGACCACTATAAACATGTCCATGAATCTACCTCGCTTTGGGGTTGAGCCAGCGTTCAAACGCAGGGCTTAAGTGTTCGCTAAAACCGCTTGGGGTACGCACGATGAAATACCCACGAATATTTTCTTGCGCGGCAAAGGCCTGGGCTTTTTCTGCCCCCATCACCAGCATAGCAGTTGCCAACGCATCGGCGCGGGCACAACTTTCATCGATGATAGTGACGGATGCCAGGCGATGTTTAATCGGCTGGCCACTAAACGGGTCTATGCTGTGGCTGTAGCGCTGGCCGTCTTCCTCAAAATAATTACGATAATCTCCCGAGGTGGCCATGGCCACATCTTTTAATGGCAGAATTTTTTGCACCCTGCGCGCCGTAAAATCGGGTGCCTCTACCGCCACCCGCCAGGCCTTGCCCTGAGGCTTCTGCCCTTGCACGCGTATTTCACCGCCAATTTCCACTAAATAGGCGCTTATGGCCAACTCATCCATCAACTTAGCGACCTGGTCCACCGCATACCCTTTGGCGATAGCCGATAGATCTAGGTAACGATCCTGGGTCTTGCTCAGTGTTAAACCTTGCAAAGAGATGGCCTGCAAGCCAACACGGGCGCGAGCCTCATCAAGCTGAGCTTGGCTGGGAGCGGTGAGGGCCTTAAGGTCGGGGCCAAAGCCCCACAAGTTCACTAAGGGGCCCACCGAGATATCGAAATGGCCCTGGGTAAAATCATTGAGGGCCAGAGACTGAGCCATCACTTGGGCAAACTGCGGGCTGATGACTTGTTTATGGGGGGGCGATGCGGCATTAAAGACGCTCAACTCACTGTCACTCTGGTAGGTGGACATCTGCGCATTGATATTCAGCAGCAATTGCTCGATGCGTGATTTTACGTGGGAGGCAGGGGTATCTGGGTGGGCGGGCCACAACACAGAATAGCGGGTGCCCATCGTGTGCCCCTGTATCTTGTCTATCTGGGGGACGGCTGGGCTACAGGCAATCAGCAAACAACACTGGCAAATGAGCAGAACGACAAGCTTCATGAATCCACCTTAGTATAAGGGCTGGCATTATAACCAAATAGCCCGTTAAAACCATAGAGATCAGCACAACCATTAGGGTCATGCTATAGCAATAATCTTGGATTCTGGCGCTGAAATCCGCCTTAATAGAGCTGCCTTTAGCTGGGTATTAAAAGCTCATGAAGCTTATGTTCGCCACGAGTGGTGAGCTGCCAATAATTACGCAAGCCGCCAGTTTGATGGGCGACATTTTCAATGACGCCCGCGCCCTTTAAATAGGCCTTCATACGTTGAAAAGCGATTGCATTGCAGCGTACATCTGCCAACGCATGGGCATCGGCTACCTTGCTTAAAAATTGCTGGCGATAGTGTTCTGCCACAAAGTCTTCCAGCACACCGCGCATACGCTCTTCGGTGACCGGCGAGGTCATGCTCGTGCCCATATTTAAGAAGGCAGATCTCCAGCTTAGAGACACCTCTAGGTGAACATCTTGGCAGTTACCATGGGCAAATACCTTGCCGCTAAAGCGCATGGGGTAACTCCCCATCTCGAACAGGGTATCTGTGATCACCGCCTGCATGCGGGTTTCTGGGGCGTGAGGAGGCGTACTGGACGACAGCTTTAGCTGAGGTTTTAAATGATCGCGCAGCACCTGGCGAGCGATGAGCAGCAACTCCTCCTTGCTGCTCCAGTATTTAAAAATACCCGACATCATGAGGCGATGAAGGGACTTGAGGCGCTGCATCTCTTGTCTCGAGAGCGACTGTAATTCGGCATTCTTTAACAGCGCCAGCGTGATCTTCTGTTTACTCTTGGCATACACGGCTTCGCGGTGAATATAACTCTCACCGGTTTCGGCAATGCCGCCATAGCCATCCCCCACGAGGAGAATGAAAACCTGACATTCGTCTATGATTGAGCGCACCAGAGGCCAATCATAATCACCCGAGTCGGTGCGGTAGTAACTTTGCACCGGCAATCCACCCAGCTGCACGACCACCCGATTTAGCGTGTAAAGAAACTCACCACTGTCTTTAGGATCGGCACTGATGTAAACCATGGGTCGTTTGTTGTCTGTCATGCCGTATGTCACATACCCAAGATTAAAGTGAACGATGGTAACACTTTTAACACGCCCCTTCCTGTGCAAAAAATAAGCAATGAAAAGCACGGCGAGCTATGCTAACATGCCGCCGCTTATAGAAAGGTAGCCCAGTATGTCGCGCAGAAAAAAATCACGCTCTTTAAAGAACAACCACAGCGGTCTCAAGACCGGCTCAAAAGAGCGCACTAAGCTTGAGAGCAAGCAGCGCAAGGCCGCCAAAAAAGTCGCTAACCCACGCAAGGTTAGTCGCCAACGTTCCGTTTACCAGCAGCACATGGATAAAAGTGGCCTAGTCGAAATTCAGCACGTGGATGCGCCTAAGCCGTCTCCAATCCGCCCCATCGTGAAGAAACTCAGCACGCAGCCGCCAAAACAGGCACCCATGGCCAAGCCAGCAATAGCCAGCGCAGTGGCAACCGAGGTGACAGCCGTCGACCTCTGGGATCAGCTAGAAAGCCCACAAAACGCCGATATATTCTAAATATGCTGCAAGACACTTTGCAGTGCTCCGCCGGGCACTTCACCTTGTTGCGCCCGGGAGCCAGCCACAAGCAACCCCTACGGGCCTGGGATGCCAGCGACGAATACCTCATAGAGCTCGTGGCAAAGCAGCATGCATCCAGCAGAGTCACCCTGTTAAACGATCAATTTGGTGCTCTCGCCGTGGCCCTAAACGAACAGGTTGATTGCTGGGTGAGCGATTCCTATTGCGCCTCTGCGGCCCTTAGCCTAAACCTTAAGGAAAATAACAAGTCCGCCCTACAACAGGCAACGCCGCTTGCAAGCTGGTCTGCCGAGCCTAGCCTCGGGGTCATGAAACTGCCTAAAAATTTAAGCTATTTGCATTTTTTATTGCAGCGCTGCCAACAAGCACAGATATCCACCCTGCTCATCGCGGGCATGATGAAACACCTACCCAAGAATATCTTAAACTTCCTGCAACAATTTGGTTCGGTCCAACGCCACCCATTTAAGAAGAAAGCCACCGTCTATGAGTTACAGTTGCAACAGGTAAAGCCATCGCCTTACCCTAAGCTCAACCGTTTTGCCGACATCGAGTTAATCACGCATGCCAATGTGTTTGGCAGAGACAAGCTAGACCCAGGTGCCGATTTTTTCTTGCAACATGTCGATGCCCTACCCCAAGCCAACTCGGTGGCAGACCTATGCTGCGGCTCGGGAATATTGGGACTAAAATACGCCCAGATCAATGCTAATTGCCATCTGAGTTTCTTCGATGAATCCATCATGGCAGTGGAGAGCGCCCAATTGTCCTGGCAAGAAAACCGGCTTAACAACCCATCAAGTTTTCACTGGAATGACGGCCTTGGGCACCAGCAGGATAATCATTACGATTTAATTCTGTGCAACCCCCCCTTCCACGAACAGTTCACGGTGGGCGACCATATTGCCAAGCGCTTATTCAAAGACGCCAAGCAAAGCTTAAAGCCAGGCGGCCAGCTGGTGGTGGTGGGCAATCGTCATCTCTCTTATCACGTCACCCTCAAGCAATATTTCCAGCGGGTTGAGCAGATCGCCAGCAACGGGAAATTTGTCTTGCTGTGCGCCCATGCTTAGCTACCGGGTACCTGCCGGGCAAGCATCCGCCGAGATCGAAGTAAAACGCAGCCGCTTCATCGCCTACGCGCAACACAGCAAGGGTACGGCGGCAGCGAAGCGCTTCATTCAAGAACTTAAAGATAAATACCCAGATGCTCGCCACCACTGCCATGCCTTCATCGGCGGCGCGCCTAACAACAGCAATCTTTACGGATTTAGCGATGATGGTGAACCGAGCGGTAGCGCCGGCATGCCCATCTTCACCCACTTAAAACACAGTGCGCTGGGCGAAGTCACGCTCGTGGTGGTGCGTTATTTTGGTGGCACAAAGTTAGGCACTGGGGGCTTGGCCAGAGCGTATGGTGAGGCGGCGAAGGGCGTATTATTAATGCTAGAGAGCGAAGAATTTATCACCATGGAAAGCTTACACTTAAGAGTGTCGTTTGCACTCGAAGCAGAGGTAAGGAAGAGAGTGATGGCCATAGGTGGCCGCATCGAGGCCGTTGAATACCATCAACAGGTTACCATGTGGATCGAAAAACCCAAGCAAGCGGCATTGAACCTACCTTACTCTGTCGAACTCATGGCCGAATCCACTATATAACGCGCTATGTGGCGATAACCATCTTGAATCATGCCACTAAACTCCAGGTACACCTCAAACTCTTCCTGAGAGACACGACGAACACGCTGCACCTTGGCAGACGTTTCCAGCTTTAGCACTTCACCACTGCTAAAGCCCAGCTCTATGGTTAAGAGCAAGGTTTGAAAACTAGGGAGTTCCTCGCTATGGCTGTGACTGTGCAACTGAGTAATGTCTGCTTGAGAACAAACAGCGCACACTCCCCGAGGGGAGATTTGACTCCCCGACAGATCAACTACCTCCGTTCCATCCTCGGCGATAGCGGCTACTTTTAGGTAGCGTTCCGCCACCAATTTCTGTTTCGTATTCATGATCAATTACTTCGATTAATGAACCTCGTCATTATATTAATAACCCAAATAGATCAATAATCAACCAGTTAATGCAACTTTTAACAAAAATGATACGCAGTTGGCATACTTTTTACTTAGTCACACACGTAAACTGTAACCAATAGCAGGCAGGAAAGCCTCGCTTAAAAGTTCAGCGATACATTCAACAGTTAATTTTTTAAATAAAAAAAGGCCCATAAAACCATGTTTTATGGGCCTTTTCTGACACTTAGCAATTTAACCAAAGTCATCCAGCATGATGTTTTCAGGCTCTACACCTAAATCCAATAGCATGTTGGTGACCGCCTGGTTCATGATTGGTGGTCCACACATGTAGAACTCACAATCTTCCGGTGCAGGGTGCTTACTCAGGTATTCTTCGAGTAACACGTTATGAATGAAGCCGGTCATACCTTGCCAATTATCTTCTGGCTGCGGATCAGACATGGCCACATTCCAGCTGAAGTTATCGAACTCGGCTGCCAATGCGTCATATTCATCTTGATAAAACAGCTCGCGCAATGAACGCGCGCCGTACCAGAAGCTAATTTTACGAGACGACTTGAGACGCTTAAGCTGATCGAATATGTGTGAACGCATGGGAGCCATGCCCGCACCCCCACCAATAAACACCATCTCGGCATCGGTGTCCCTGGCAAAAAACTCGCCAAATGGACCGTAGACCGTGACCTTGTCACCCGGCTTCATATCAAATACATAGGAAGACATGATGCCTGGGTTAATACCCTCGGTACGCGGTGGTGGTGTCGCAATACGAATATTAAACTTCACCACACCCTGCTCTTCTGGGTAGTTGGCCATAGAGTAAGCACGGATAACGGTTTCCTTGTTAACCGCTTTAAGGTCGAAGAACTTAAAGTGATTCCAGTCGCCACGGTACTCTTCCTCGATATCGAAAGTAGAGAAATCGATTTCGTAAGGAGGGCACTCCAGCTGCACATAACCACCGGCGCGGAAATCTACGTTTTCCCCTTCTGGCAGTTTAAGGGTTAATTCCTTGATGAAGGTGGCCACGTTAGGGTTAGATTCAACCGTACACTCCCACTTCTTAACACCAAAGACTTCATCCTCTACTTCGATCTTCATGTTTTCTTTAACCGGCACCTGACAAGACAGACGCCAGCCATCGCGAGCATCACGCTTAGTGAAGTGAGACTCTTCGGTTGGCAGCATAGAGCCACCGCCATCAAACACTTGGCACTTACACTGAGCGCAGGTACCACCGCCACCACAGGCAGAGGATAAGAAGACGCCGTTGTTTGCCAAGGTTTGCAGTAGCTTATCACCGGCCGCCGCGGTAATGGTCTTAGCCGGGTCACCATTGATTTCTATGGTCACCGCACCACTGCTCACCAACTGGGCGCGTGCCCCCAGGATGATTGCTACTAGGGCCAGTACCATGCCGGTAAACATGACAACCCCTAAGATAATTTCTGTATATTCAGCCATTTTTTGTCACGTCCTTATAGTGATACGCCAGAGAATGACATGAAGCCCAGAGACATGAGGCCCACCGTCATAAAGGTAATACCCAGCCCCTGCAGGCCCTTTGGTACGTCACTATATTTAAGTTTTTCACGGATACCCGCCAATGCCGCAATGGCTAAGGCCCAGCCCACGCCAGCACCAATGCCATAAACAACCGATTCACCAAACTGATAATCACGCTCCACCATGAACAAGGAGGCACCCATGATGGCACAGTTAACGGTAATCAAGGGCAGGAACACACCCAGCGCGTTGTAAAGGGACGGCACATATTTATCGAGGACCATCTCAAGAATCTGCACCATAGCGGCAATGACGCCGATGTAACTCAGCAAACCCAAGAAGCTTAGATCGACCATTGGGTAACCCGCCCATGCAAGCGCGCCTTCTTTCAGCAAATACACATAGATGAGGTTGTTAATCGGTACGGTGATGGCTTGCACCACGATCACGGCGATGCCAAGACCGATGGCCGTCTGAATTTTCTTCGAGATGGCCAAGAAGGTACACATGCCCAAGAAGAAGGCCAGTGCCATATTTTCAATAAATACCGCTTTCACAAACAGAGAAATATAATGTTCCATTAGTGAGCCCCCGACGTTTCAGTGTTTGGCGAAATAACAAAATCTGGTTTCTCAACCTGAGTAGGTATCAGGGTACGCGACAACCAAATAAATAAACCAATCAAGAAGAAAGCACTCGGTGGTAATAGCAGCAAACCGTTGCTGTAATACCAGCCACCGTTTGTTACCAGCGTTAGTATTTCAACCCCGAGTAAAGAGCCAGAACCTAACAGTTCACGAATCACCGCCACAAAGATAAGCACCACACTGTAGCCTAAACCGTTACCTATGCCATCTAGGAAGCTAAGTCCGGGCGGGTTCTTCATGGCAAATGCTTCTGCACGGCCCATGACGATACAGTTGGTGATAATCAAACCCACGAATACCGACAACGATTTACTGACGTCATAGGCATACGCTTTAAGAATTTGATCTACCACGATCACCAAGGATGCGATGATGGTCATCTGCACAATAATACGAATATTGCCGGGAATATGATGACGAATTAAGGCGATGGCAAAGTTTGAACACGCGGTCACCGCCGTCAATGCAACACACATAACCAGAGTGACGCTCAAACTAGTGGTCACCGCCAGCGCCGAACACACCCCCAGAATTTGCACAGCAATTGGGTTATTGGTCAGCAGCGGCTGGGTCAATACCTCTTTAATAGATGACATATTAAACCCCCTGTCCTTTCAAATTTGCCAAGTAGCCGGCAAAGCCTCGTTCACCCAACCAAAAACGCATTAGGTTTCTCACACCGACACTGGTTAACGTCGCACCCGATAAACCATCGACCTGGTTTATCTCATTGGCGTTACCCGCCACAACCTTACCTTTCACCACATCGATGGCCACCGCACCGCCGGCATCATGTACTTTTTTACCGACCCACAAGGCTTTCCAGCTTGGGTTATCCACCTCACCACCCAGCCCAGGTGTTTCACCGTGCGCGTAAAAGCCGAGACCGGCAATGGTTTCGGCATCCCCTTCCAGGGCGACAAAACCATACAAAGTAGACCACAGTCCATAACCATGCACAGGCAGGATGATACGATCGACCTGACCTTCTTTTTCAATCAGGAAGACCGCCGCGTATTTTTCTAGGCGCTTAATGCTGGCAGGATCTTCCTTGCCAGGCAGGGCGGCACTGTAGTTACCATCCTTGGAGAGGCGACGCTGATCGAAGCTGGCCACTGGGTAGCCTGCGGCGGTTAATTCTGCTAACTCTGTTGCGGTGGCATAGGCCCCCGTCTGTAAGTTAACGATGCGAGTCGTCACCTGCTCAAATTGCTCAGCAATGCTCTTGCCCGCTTGCAACAAGCCCGCCGCCGCCAGGATATTCTTGCGCTTATCTTCTAATTTATTTTGAACTTGCAGTGGCTTCAAGGAAACCGCCGCAGTCGATACGATGATGGAGCACACGAGGCACAGCAACACCGCCACCAAAATGGTTTTTTGAATGCTATCGTTATTAGCCGACATGATGGACAACCCTCCGACCGTTAAACTGTGCGTGAACTGAAACCAGCAAGATGGCTGCCTGAGCAGTATTGTTATTATTAACCAACATTACGGGCCATCCTTCGCTTAATATTTGCTTGCACCACAAAGTGATCTATTAGGGGAGCAAACAAGTTCGCAAACAAGATCGCCAGCATCATGCCCTCGGGGAACGCCGGGTTAATGACTCGGATCAGGACCACCATCACGCCAATCAAGGCACCAAAGAAATACTTACCCATGTTGGTCATCGAGGCCGATACCGGGTCGGTAGCCATGAACACCATGCCGAAGGCAAATCCGCCCACCACTAAGTGCCAGTACCAAGGCATGGCAAACATGGCATTGGTGTCTGAGCCTATTAGATTGAACAGACAAGAAAGCCCCACCATGCCGAGCATGACACCCACCACGATGCGCCAAGACGCGATGCCCATGAACATCAACACCGCACCGCCCAACAAGATGGCGATGGTGCTGGTTTCACCGATGGAGCCCTGAATGGTGCCAGCAAAGGCATCGAACCAGGTAATGGAATGGGTAATCGCTTCGATGCCACCGGTGGCGGCCAAACCTAACGGCGTCGCGCCAGAGAAACCGTCGACCGCCGTCCACACCGCATCACCGGAAATCTGCGCCGGATAGGCGAAGAACAAGAATGCACGACCGGCTAACGCTGGGTTTAAGAAGTTTTTGCCGGTACCACCAAAGATTTCTTTACCGATCACCACCCCAAAGCTAATGCCCAGGGCAACCTGCCATAGAGGAATATCGGGCGGACAAATCAAGGCAAACAAGATGGATGTCACGAAGAAGCCTTCGTTGACCTCATGGCCGCGCACGGATGCAAATAAGACCTCCCAGATACCGCCCACAATAAAGGTCACGGCATAGATGGGTAAGAAATAACTAGCCCCAAATATTAGGTTATCCCACAGGCTGCCAGCGTCATGACCGGCCAGCAGGGAGATTACGCTGCCGTGCCAATCGTTAACCTTGGTGATGCCCATGGCTTCCATGGCGCTATTGGCTTGAAAGCCCAGGTTCCACATGCCAAAAAACATGGCGGGGAAGGCACACAACCAAACGGTGATCATGATGCGTTTTAGATCGATACCGTCACGCACGTGGGCGCTGTTATTGGTAACCGATGGCGGAGAATACAAGCCTGTATCAATCGCCTCATAGAGTGGGTACCACTTTTCGAAGCGCCCCCCCTTAGTGAAGTGAGGCTCTAAACTCTCGATATATGATTTTAAGCCCATGATTATGCCTCTTTCTCTATGCGTTCTAGATTATTACGCAAAATAGGACCGTACTCGTATTTGCCCGGGCAAACATAAGCACATAAGGCCAAATCTTCTTCGTCTAGCTCTAGCGCACCCAGGTTAATGGCCACGTCCATGTCTTCGACGATTAACGCCCGCAACAATTGCGTGGGCAGGATATCCAGCGGCATAATTTTTTCGTAGCCACCCAGCGGCACCATGGCCCGTTCACTGCCATTGGTGGTCGAGGTAAAATCGAATAATTTATTAGGCATTAACTTGGATAAATAAATGCGCATCACAGAGTGACGCTCGATGCCGGGCGAGAAATAATGCAGGAGCTTACGATCACGACCCTCTTCGATGACGGTGACCTGATTGGCATAGCTGCCCAAATAAGCAAGGCTGCCAGCGGCGCTACGGCCACCCAGTACAGAACCCGAGATCACACGGTTTTCACCGCTTTTTAATTCGTTGGCGGTTAGCTCGTTCAGGTCGGCACCCACTCGGGTAGACACTAAGCGAGGTTTATTAACCTGTGGACCGGCCAATGCAACCACACGATCGCTATAAATTTTACCCGTGGTAAACAATTTACCGAAGGCGATCACGTCTTGATAACCCACGTGCCAGACCACCTTGTCAGCACCAACAGGGTCTAGGAAATGGATTTGCGTGCCCACTAAACCGGCCGGGTGAGGGCCGCTGACATCCACCGCCTGCACGCCCGCAACCGGAATAGCGCTGTTAGGAGCACGACTGACGAAGACCTTATCGCTTAAACGCGCCAAGATCGCCAAGCCATTAGCAAACGCCTCTTTATTTTTCGCGATGACCACTTCAGGGTCAGCCGCTAGAGGGTGAGTATCTAATGCCGACACGAAGATGGAACTGGGTTTGCTACCTGGTGCGGGTACTTTAGAAAACGGACGAGTACGAATGGCCGTCCAGGCACCCGCTTGAATCAGCTGTTCTTGAACCTGCTGTGCCGATAATGTACTGAGTTCGGCGGCGGAGAATGATGGGAAGGTAACCTCATCATTACCGGCCACGTCTATCACGACGGACTCAAATACACGACGCGCGCCACGGTTAATTTCCTTTACGATACCGGATGCCGGTGACGTAAAGGAAATTCCCTCGGTTTTTTTGTCGCCAAAGAGCGCCTGCCCTTTCTTAACCTTATCCCCCACCTGAACTAACATGGTGGGTTTCATACCCTTAAAGTCAGAACCTACCAATGCAACTCTGGAAACCTTATTAGCCTTGGCAATGCTTTGCTCAGGTTTTCCAGAGATGGGTAGATCAAGACCTTTTTTGATTTTGATCATATGCTTGCCTAATCACAGTTCAAAAAATTCTTAACGTTTGCGTAATTATTTACGACACGTTTTTGTTTGTTTTTCAAACAGTTACGAAAATTTCACAACTGTCAATTTAAAATCTGGGCGCTAGTATAGACACACCATCAATAGCTGACCAGCTCTAAGTCCCTCTCGACCCTCATGCTTTAAAAATAAGTATAGACAGCACTTTAATTGCTGCCTGTTTTTTGTACATCGCGCAAATTCACACTCTCATAGAACAAATTTACTACCTAGAAGAA
>CAJXIK010000025.1 GCA_913054445.1 uncultured Bermanella sp. | reverse complement strand
CGACGCGCAATCAGCTGAGTGTACTGGCTACCAAAATCTAAAATCAGAATTTTTTGCGAATGGATATCGGTCATGAAAACCTCTTGTTAAATGCGCTTCGATGCATCCTTGCATGTGCGCTACAGCGTACTTCCTGTACATAATGACAAAACCCGTTGCGCTAATAATTCGCAACCGGTTACAAATTCTTGCAGTGCTCACCGCCGTAGCGGCGAGCACCAACACTAGCCACCGGTGCGGTAGTTAGGGGCTTCCTTAGTAATTTGCACATCGTGCACGTGGGACTCTTTCATGCCCGCGCTGCTGATCTTGACAAATTCGGGCTTAGTGCGCATTTCGTCTATGGTGCCACACCCTGTGTAACCCATAGAGGAGCGCAAGCCACCCATCATCTGGTGTACCACGTTGGCCATGGGACCTTTCACCGCGATGCGGCCTTCGATGCCTTCTGGCACCAGTTTTTCAACACCGGCCTTGGCATCCTGAAAATAGCGGTCGGATGAACCCTGGCTCTGGCCCATGGCCCCTAGGGAGCCCATGCCGCGATAGCTCTTATAAGCACGGCCCTGGTAAAGTTCGACTTCACCCGGTGCCTCATCGGTGCCCGCCAGCAACGAACCGGCCATGATCACATACGCACCGGCCACCACGGCCTTGGCCATGTCACCCGAGAAACGAATGCCGCCATCGGCGATGAGGGGAATGCCCGTGCCTGCCAGCGCCGCCGCCACATCGGCCACCGCACTGATTTGCGGCACGCCCACACCGGCCACAATACGCGTAGTACAGATTGAACCTGGGCCGATGCCCACTTTCACGCCATCGGCACCGGCGGCAACCAAGGCCTTGGCGGCGGCACCGGTGGCGATGTTGCCGCCGATTATCTGTACTTGTGGGAAGTTGTCTTTCGCCCAACGCACTCGCTCGATGACACCCTTGGAATGGCCGTGGGCGGTATCGACGATGATCACGTCTACCCCAGCTGCCGCCAACGCGGCAATGCGATCGGGCGTTTCTGGGCCGGTGCCCACCGCAGCACCCACGCGCAGGTGACCCAGATTGTCTTTACAGGCGTTCGGATAGGCCTGCGCCTTGTTGATATCTTTTACCGTGACCAGACCCACCAGCTTGCCGTCATTGTCGACCACCAGCACTTTTTCGATGCGGTTGATGTGCAATAGGCTCTGCACCTCTTCCTTGCTGGCCCCTTCTTTAACGGTAACCAGCTTTTCTTTGGGGGTCATGACGGTGGCCACCGAGGCACCGAGGCTGGTCTCGAAGCGCACATCACGACCGGTGACGATGCCCACTAGGTCATCGCCATCGACCACGGGCACGCCCGATATGTTGTTTTGACGCGTAATTTCTAGCAAGGCTTCAATAGAGGTATTGCTGGGCACTGTGATGGGGTCTTTCACCACTCCGGATTCGTATTTTTTAACTTTATGAACCTCGGCCGCCTGCTGCTCTATGGTCATGTTCTTGTGGATAATACCGAGGCCGCCTTCCTGCGCCATGCTGATGGCCAAGCGCGACTCGGTCACGGTATCCATGGCGGCGGAGATGAGGGGGATATTTAATTCGATATCGCGGGTTAACTTGGTCTTGAGGCTCACGTCATTCGGTAGCACGTCGCTGTAACCGGGCACTAAGAGTAGATCGTCAAACGTTAACGCGTCTTGGGCTATTCGCAACATGGGGGGGACCGCCATACCTGATTAAGAATGGCGCGTAATTCTACTGTAAATAGCCGCTACGTTAAATCAAAATCTATTGATATTGTCAGGAAAATCGGTATTAATGGTGGATTACTCAAAATTAGCCGCTAACACTCGCTATTATCCCCTGTTAAATCCAGGCTTCGCCATCCGCCACACCCATACTTTTCATGTATTATGCTGACACCCTAGTTTCGACCCATGCAGGTAAGATGAACAACACTCCACAAGGCCCCGCCGTCTTCACCGTCAGCCAGCTTAATCGTCAGAGCAAAGAGCTGCTGGAAACCTACCTGCATCGCGTACAGGTGAGCGGCGAGATTTCCAACCTGGCGCGCCCCCATTCAGGCCATTGGTACTTCACCCTTAAAGATCAGCGCGCCCAGGTGCGTTGCGCCATGTTCAAGAGCCGCAGCCAGTATGTGCAGTTTGCGCCCAAGGAAGGGGATCAGGTCTTGATTCATGCCTCGGTGAGCCTGTATGAGGCCCGTGGTGACTACCAGTTGATTGTGGATAAGATGGAGAGCGCCGGTGAGGGTGCCCTAAAAATGGCCTTCGAGGCCCTCAAGGCCCGCCTTCACCAGCAGGGGTATTTCAACCCAGAATATAAGAAACCCCTTCCCAGCCACCCTCGACACTTAGGCATCGTCACTAGCCCAACTGGGGCGGCGGTGAAAGATATTATAGCCGTGCTAAAACGGCGCTTCCCTGCCCTGCCAATCTCTATCTACCCCACTCAGGTACAGGGAGAAGTGGCGGCAGGGCAAATTGTGCAGGCCATCGAGCGTGCCAACCGCGACGCCCTCTGCGACGTGCTAATTGTGGGACGCGGTGGCGGCAGCCTCGAAGACTTATGGCCCTTTAACGAAGAGCGGGTAGCCCACGCTATCTTTAACAGTGCCATTCCCATCATCAGCGCCGTGGGCCATGAGGTGGATACCTCCATTAGTGACTTTGTGGCCGACCTAAGGGCCGCCACCCCGTCGGCGGCGGCCGAATTAGTGAGCCCAGATCGCTTCGAGTGGCTGGGGCGCTTCGAGCAGCTGCAACGCCAATTGATACGCAGCATGCAAAACCGTTTGCAGGCTCAGCGTTTCCACTTAATGCAGCTGGTGAAGCGTCTGCGCCACCCCAGAGACAAACTGCAAGAAAACATGCAGCGCCTCGACATGGCCGAACTAAGGCTCAAGAATGCCATGCTGCACCGCCTGCAATTAAGCCAACACAGAATCGCCAAGGCCGACGCTCGCTTGCAGCAACACACACCAGACAAGCGCATCGCCCTCTTGCAGCAACACAGCGCCCAGTTAAAACAGCGCCTAGAGCTGGCCATCACGCACCGCCTAGCCGCCCTCCGCCAAGCGCTCGCGCAACAGGCCGAGGTCTTGAATGCAGTAAGCCCGCTTAGTACCCTAAGCCGAGGGTACGCCATCATCACTACTCAACAGGGGGTGGCGGTCACAGACAGCAGGCAGGTTAACGTGGGCGAGACACTCAATGCGCAATTTCATAAAGGCAAACTCACCTGTACCGTGCAGGCGCAATCCCATGATGATTAAACTCATAGCCCTCGTATTAGGTTTCATGGCCTGCCCAGCGTGGGCACTGCCCCCCTCTAACCCAGTGCCGGGTGGCATAGTCACCCTTAAGATCGCCGCCGCCAGCGAAGCAAGGCCCGAGGTTTTCTACCGTGGGCAAGCCGTGGCCATGAGTCGCCACCGCGGTGACTGGTACGCCATCGTCGGCCTTAACCTGAACAGCAAGGCCGGTCATCACCAAGTGCAAGCGAACGGCAAGGGCGTCTCTTTTCAGGTAAAAAACAAAGACTACCCAGAGCAACACATCACCCTCAAGACCCGCAAACACATAGATTTAAGCGCCGCAGATTTACAGCGCCACCGCCAAGAAAAGAAACAAGCGGCGGCGGTGTTCCGGCGCTTCGACCTCACGCAATCGCCAGACCTCGCCTTCTTAAAGCCGGTGGCTGGCCCCTATTCCAGCCCATTTGGATTGCGCCGCTTCTTCAACGAATCCCCGCGCAAACCCCACAGCGGGTTAGACATCGCCGCCCCCAAGGGCACCCCCATCAAGGCACCCGCCGCCGGCAAAGTGGTCTTAACTGGCCACTTCTTCTTTAACGGCAAGGTGGTGTATGTGGACCACGGCCAGGGGCTCATCAGCATGTTTTGCCACCTCAGCGACATCTCGGTCAGCAGCGGAGACACCCTACAAAAGGGTCAAATCCTAGGCAAGGTAGGTGCCACCGGTCGGGTGACCGGCCCTCACCTCCACTGGTCGGTGAGCCTCAACAACGCCCGCATCGACCCTATGTTGTTATTACCGGCCAGCCCTTAATTCACCGCTAGAAGCAGGTATAATGACCATCAACTTTCAAGCACGATAAGGAGACCCCATGGACGATTTTGACGACTTCACGGCCGCCATGGGCGATGTCACCCCGCTTAAAACCCAAGCAAGGGTTAATTTAAAGAAAACCCAGCGGGATGCGCAATCCACCCTCAATCGTCGCCAGGCAGCCATCGCCGTGACGGCCACAGACAACAATCACCTGAGTGACGACTATGTAGAGATGGTGAACCCGCAAGAGGTGCTAAGCTACCGCAGCAACGGCTTACAAGACGGCGTATTTCGCAAGCTGCGTAGGGGCAAGTATCCGCTCGATGCGCGCCTCGACCTGCATCGCAAGACAGTAGAGCAAGCCCGTAGCGAGGTGTTTCGCTTCATCGACGACGCCCAGAAATACGACCTGCGCACGCTCATAATCTTGCACGGCAAGGGCGAGAAAGAAGCCAAACCGGCCCTGCTAAAAAGCTGGATCAACAGGTGGTTAAAAGAACTAGAAGATGTCTTGGCATTTTGCAGCGCCCAGCAGTTTGACGGTGGCAGCGGTGCCGTATATGTGTTGCTAAAGAAGAGCGAACGCCAGAAACAAGAAACCCGCGACGCCCACGGCATTCGCGACTAACCACCCCCCCGCAACAAACGGCCCTTAATCATCCGCCAACCTTGTAAGCCCTTTGCATTGAACTACAGTTAATAAACGACACTTGCGAGGTTGCCATGGCCCATCCCATAAAGACTCTATTCTCCCTAGGTGCCAAAACCGAGCTACAGGAGATGGCGGCGCGCATAGCAGCACTGGAAGCCGAAAAAAGCAGCCTCCATGATCAGGTTAAAAACGTTGAACTCGCCCTCACCGCGGCGGATGAACTGCGTCATCACATCGGCGATTTGTCAGACGAAAATCAAAGCATGAATACCCTATTGTTTAAGACCGTGGCCAGCGTGAACGACATCCATGATCTAGTAAACGAAAACGCCGAGGCCCTTGGGGCCGAACGCTCGCACCTCAAAGACAGCGAGGCCACCTTCGATCAAATAGGGGTAATACTGCAACAGGTGGGCTCCAACCTGAGTCAAATTAACAGTCGCGCCACCAACACCGCAGAGCAAATGCGCGACCTAAGTGATTCGGCCTTAAAGATAAATGACTGCGTTGGGCAGATAGAGGTCATCAGCGATCAAACCAATTTGCTGGCGCTCAATGCCGCCATCGAGGCAGCACGCGCCGGAGAGCAAGGCCGTGGCTTTGCCGTGGTGGCCGACGAGGTACGCACCCTAGCCGGACAAACCGACAAAACAATGGGCGAAATTGGCGGCATCATAACCAAAAATAACAAATACATAGAACGCATAGCGGAAGGCATAGAAGGCATTCGCGGTGACGCCGACAACCTAAAAGAAACCACCAGCACCATCGAAGCCTCGGTAAAACTCATCACCGACTTATCCCGCAACATGAACATCATCATCGGCCGCAGCACCAATGAGAGCTACATTCAGGTGGCCATGCTGAGCCTCACGGTATTTAAATCTAGGATCTATGAATTAATTGCGGGGGAGAAGGTAGCGGAAGAGATGCTCGACAACATACGGGATCACGCCGGCAGCCGCCTTGGCCAATGGTATTTTCAAGGGCTGGGGCACAGCACCTTTGGCCACTTACAAAATTACAAAAATCTAGAGCAACACCTAGAAAAAATGCACCACTGCGCCTTTGAGGCATTACAAGCCAGCCAGGGCGGTTTGGTCAAAGACAAGTTAAAATACCTAGCAGAGATGGACGATCATAGCCAAATTCTTATTAAAGGTTTTTGCGGGTTAAACACCGACTTACAGGCCATGGTGCAGGCCGTGGCAGAGGGCGGTGAAGAAGACGTACTCTTCTAGCGTTTACCCCTCCATTTGAGATCGAAACACCCACTCATTCAGCCAAGCGGCGGCCTCATAGAGTCACCCTGCACGCGGCTTGCGGCCATAGCCTTGCTTAATTCGTTCAATTTCAGAGGCAATATCTGACTAAGGCGGGCACTCAACTCAAACAACTGTTTGAACGTTTCGAAATAGAGTAAGGTGGCCGCAGGTTTACCGAAAGGACGTTATATGAATCCCGTTACTCAGTCTCTTATTGATCTATTAAGCGTTAAATTATTGCATACTGCGCCGACCACAACCTTATATCGTGGCCAATGTGAAGACCTGGGCTTTCGCCATCTATTTGGCGGGCAAATCTTAGGGCAATCGTTATATGCGGCGATACAGGCTGCCCCTGAGGGATTTTTGCCCCACTCTATGCACGCCTATTTTTTACGGGCGGGCAAGGTGAAAGGGCATGTAGATTATAAGGTAGAAGTACTGCGCAAGGGCCGCAGTTTTTCTGCGGTACGGGTAGATGCCATTCAAGATGGTAAGATTATCCTCACCCAGAACACCAGCTTTCAACTGCCCGAAGAAGGGCTCGAGCACCAAATAGACATGCCTAAGGTGCAGGGGCCAGAGGGCGTCATGTCGCAGCTCGAAATTAACCGCAAATTCGCCGAGCTAATCCCTGAAGATGTGCGTGATAAGTTCACCGCCGATCAACCGGTGGAATCACGCCCCATCGACCCCGTTAATATATTCATGCCCGATAAGAAAGACCCCCATAAAGACCTGTGGTTTAAGCCCCTGAACGACTGGAGCCAACAAGAGCTGGCCCTGCGTTATTCCTTAATGGCCTACACCTCAGACTTTCAGTTGCTGCCCACCTCATTACAGCCCCATGGCCTATCGTATGCCAGCAAGGGCATGCAATTGGCCAGCCTAGATCACGCCATCTGGTTTCATCATGTGCCGCGCATCGACGATTGGATGCTGTACAACATGACCAGCCCCAAGGCCAGTGGTGGCAGAACCCTGAGTTTTGGCAACATATATAACCGCGATGGTCAGCTCATGATGAGCGTGGCGCAGGAAGGCCTGGCGCGTTTAACATAGTCCACGAGCATGCCCTTGAGGATCTTATGCAATATAAACGGCTGTTACCTTGATTAAACTATGTTCCACAGAAGAACTGGCAGAGGGCCATAGCAAAGGCTTTGAGGTGGCCGGAAAACACATCATCGCCGTGAAAAAATACGGCGACATCCACCTCTATAAAAACGCCTGCCCCCACCTAGGTGTACGCATGGAGATGGTGCCCGATCAGTTTTTAGATACCAGCCACTCTTTAATTATGTGTGCTATGCACGGGGCCTTATTCCGCATCGAAGATGGCCTGTGCATCAGCGGCCCCTGCTTAAATCAAGCGCTCACCGAGGTGAGCTTTGAGATTAACGAAGAGGTAATTTACCTCGTGGCAGATGAAGATTAGTCACGGTTTTTACAGCGCGAGGCGGGCAGCGCCAACTGCGTGATCAAATACCGCTTAAAATCCGCCTCATAGGGCTGCAACGCCAGCGCCTTCTCCATACATAGCAACCAAGCATCTCGTTCGCTGCTGCCGATGGCCAGATGACTGTGGGCAGAAGGAATGGAGATCGCCCCATATTTTTCTTTATACAACCTAGGGCCGCCTGTCCACGCAGAGAGAAAACGCGCTAACTTATCTTTCGATACGGTTAGGTCTTCATCGTGCATCTCGAGGATATGTTTGGCCTCTGGCAGGGTTTGCATGAAGCCGTAAAAGTCATCCACCAATTTGATTAGGCCTGCAAACTGCCCTGCCGCTTGATAGCTAACATCTTTCGTTCCGTAGGGTACTGACATCATTAATGATTACTCGAAGATATGGTTAAAATACGCAAATTTAATCTAGGCATCAGCCAGCCCCACTAGCCTAGAGTGGTGCTGATGAAATAAAAACGGAGGACCTAAACCAAAAACACCATTACTTTGGCTTGTTATTCTCTTTGCCACGCTTAGACTTTAATTTGCCTTGCTTGGCCTTACGGATATCGGCGGTTTGCTTGACCCTTTCCTTACGCTTGGACTTGTTAAAGATGCGGTCTTCTTTGCGGTCGCTAAACGGGTTGTCGCCCGATTTAAACTCGAAGCGAATGGGCGTGCCACTGATGCTTAATACCTTGCGGAAGGTATTGCCCAAGTAACGTTTATAGCTGTCGGGCAAGGACGATACACGGTTGCCGTGCACCACGATAATCGGCGGGTTGGTTCCGCCCTGGTGAGCGTAACGCAGTTTAATGCGCGCGCTGCCCACCATGGGCGGTTGGTGATCCATCACCGCATCTTCCAGAATACGGGTAAGCTGGCTGGTGGGCAGGTTCATGTAGGCGCTCTCGAAGGCATCTTCGACCGAATCGTAAAGGTGGCCCACGCCGGTGCCGTGCTTGGCCGAGATAAAGTGCATGTCGGCCCAGTCTATGAAGGTTAAACGGCGATCCAGCTCTTTTTTAACAAATTCTTTTTCTTCGCTCTCCATGCCATCCCATTTATTAATGGCCAGCACCAAGGCGCGCCCGGCATTTAAGGCAAAGCTCAACATGGTTAAGTCTTGCTCCACTATACCGTCACGGGCATCGACCACTAAGATGCACACGTTACTGTCTTGAATGGCTTGCAGGGTTTTAACGATAGAGAATTTCTCCACCGCCTCGGAGATGTTTTTACGACGACGCACACCTGCGGTGTCGATTAACGTGTACTGCTTATCATGACGCTCATAGGGAATATAGATGCTGTCCATGGTGGTGCCGGCTTTATCGAACACCACCACCCTGTCTTCACCCAGCATACGGTTAACTAGGGTCGATTTACCCACATTGGGGCGACCGATGACAGAGATTTTAATGCCGCGCACATCGATGGCTGGGTCATCTTCTAGGCGATCGAACTCAGCCGGTAATTCGTTGAGCACTTTTTCCATCAACAGGGTGATGCCACGATTCTGGGAGGCGGCAATGAGGTCGAAATCGCCGAGGCCCAGCTCATAAAAGTCATGACCCACAAGGTCGACGTTAAGCCCATCTATTTTATTAACCACCAAGTAGGTTTTCTTTTGCGTGGTGCGCAAATGCCGAGCGATCATGGCATCGGCTGGGGTTAAACCGGCGCGGCCATCCACCAGGAAAAATACCACATCGGCTTCGGCCATGGCCTGAAAGCTTTGATCGGCCATTTTTTCATCTAGGCCTTGTTCCATGCCACTGATGCCACCGGTGTCCACCACGATATAGTCGCGCTCGCCCACCTTGCCGGCACCGTATTTACGGTCACGGGTAAGCCCAGCCACATCGGCCACCAAGGCGTCTCGGCTGCGGGTCAGGCGATTAAATAAGGTGGATTTGCCAACATTTGGTCGGCCAACAAGCGCAATTACAGGGTTCATGAAAAATCTTTTAAGTAATAATAGAAACAGGCCAACGTGGCCTGTTTAGTCAATCGGTCTGCCATTAAGGATAGCCTAGTAGAAACCCTACTGAGCGACTTTAAACAGGTTAAGAAAACCCGAGTTATTAATGGCGAGCAGGTAATCGTCTTGCACCACTAAGTGAGTACGAATACCTGCATCTTTAGAAAAATGGCGTGACGGGTGTTTTAAACCGTAACTGCCGGTGCGCACCCAATCTAGCGCGGGGCGTATCAGCTGCTCACGAGCCACCACGGCACCGTCTAGCTGCGTAACCAAGTGTAAGTAGCCAGCGTAGTCGGCCAGCGCAATGTGGCCCTTAAAGAACACGGCCTCGCTCAGTTGACGCCCTTGTAAGTCATCCATCAGCCACACATCGGTGCCGCTGCGCTCATCGAATGCCACGAGACTGTCATCGGCATCGATTAGATACAGGTTGCCCAAGCCATAGAGCGGCCCATGATAGGAGGAGGCTGCCCGCTTCCACATCATCTTGCCATTGCGCAGGTCGATGGCGGCCAAGTGCCCCTGGTAACCGCTCACAAACAGCACATCATCACGCACCAGTAAGCGGCCGTCGATATCCACTAGGCGCTCCAGCTCGCTGCGACCGGCGGGAATACCGATGCGCTCGTGCCACGCGATGCTGCCGTCGTTTACGTTTAAAGCCACCACCTTGCCATTGGCAAAGCCGCCGATAACGAGGTCGTTATGAAACACTGGGCGCGACGTGCCGCGCAGAGTTAAGCTCGGCAGGTTGCTGTCGTAGCTCCACTGGCTCTCACCCTGTAAATTAAACAGGTGAATCTTGCCATCTATGGTTTGCACCGCCAAGGACTCGCCCGCCAGTACAGGCGTAGCCAGCACCTCGGAATTAAGAGGCGCGCGCCACCGCGGAGCACCATCGGCACGGTCCAGCGCGATTAGCTCGCCGTTGGCACTGGCGACGATCACCAGCTGCTCGCTCACGGTCACCGCCGCGGTCAGTTCCACCCCGAGGTCTTGCGACCACACTAGGGTGCCGTTCTCGAGATCGATGGCCTGTATGACACCATAGGCATCGGCGGCATAGACGCGATCAGCGACGATGGCAGGCTGTAATTCGGCATGGGCGTTACCCAAACCCTGCCCCACCTGACGCTGCCACACCGCTTGCAGGCTAAGCTCTGCGTTGAAGCTCGATAAAGCCTTAGGGCCAATTTCGCTTGGCTCTTTTTCCGGCGTACTGGAACACGCGCTCAGCGCGGCCAGTAAGGCAAGCCCCCATAGGCGCATTACTGGCTCACCGCGAGGTCGTCTAGTTTCATCTGCAACACAGGGTTATTGGCACCGATGCGCTGAGCGGCGACCACCGCCTTGCTGTAGGCATCGCGCGCCTTGTCTTGCTCGCCCTTGGCAAAGTGGATATCACCCTTGGTCTCCTCGAATTCTGCTTCGAAGGCGGCCGTGGTGCTGGCCTGTACCAGCTCTAAGGCTTCGTCTTTTTTGTCCATGGCCAACAACACACGGGCCAAACGGGCGGTGGCCAGTTGCGTCAGGGCATCATCTTGGGCGCTGTCCATAACGCCGCGCAGCAAGGTCTCTGCCAGCGCGAGGTCGCTGGCATCCACTGCATCTTTAGCATTGAAGAGCGCTGCGTATTGCGCGTAGACCGTGCCTTGGTATTCACCGCTGAGCTGATCCAGTAACACGCTGCGACGGCCTTGCTCGGCTTCATCGGTACTATTGTTAATCGCTAAAACCTGCTGATAAATGGCTGACGCCGCCTCACCTGTGGCTTGCTGCTGAGACTCATAATTTTGAAAACCAAACCAACTGGCCGCCACCACTGCCACTGCCACCACGGTTTGCTTACCGTTTTCTTTCCACCAGTTCTTGATGGCTTCGATCTGCTCTTCTTCGGTACGCATTTCGCTCATGATATCGCTCCAATTTTTATTGTTAATTCCAATTGCACTTATTTTCAATTCGCGGCCTAAGGCTATAGGTTTTGTGCCAGCCAGGGCGCTAGAGTTTCTAGGGGCAGATTAGTTTGCTCGCCCCGTTCTAGCAAGGGTTTCACACCCACCTGGCCGTCGGCCAGCTTCTCTGCGTTGACGACCAAGGCAAAGGAGGCACCGCTTTCCACCGCCTTCTTCATTTGTTTGTTAAATTTACCCCCACCCATGTGCATTTGCAGGCGTAAATTAGGCAGTTGTTCGCGCAGCTGCGTGGCCAGCTTCATGGCGGGTGCCGCCACATCGCCTTCGCTCACTAGGTACACATCTAGGGTCTTAGCCACTTCTGCAGGGATCACCTCCATGGCCTCGAGCATCAAGATTAAACGCTCTATGCCCATGGCGAAACCCACGGCGGGTGTGGGCTTGCCGCCCAGCTGTTCAACTAGGCCATCATAGCGGCCACCAGCACAGATAGTGCCTTGTGCGCCCAGTTCGTTGGTGACCCATTCGAATACGGTCTTGCCGTAATAATCTAGGCCCCTTACCAGGCGGGGATTAATCTGGTATTCGACCCCCACCGCATCCAGAAGTGCCCTTAACTCGGCGAAGTGTTGGGCCGATTCTGCATCGATATAATCCATAAACTCGGGCGCGTCGTTTAGCAGGGCCTGGGTCTGCGCATTTTTACTGTCGAGGATGCGCAGCGGGTTAGTATCAAGGCGACGCTGGCTGTCTTCATCTAGCTGATCCTTACGCACCAGCAGATAATCGACGAGGGCCGCCTTAAAGTTCGCGCGGGCCTCGCTGCTGCCCAGCGTGTTGAGCTGCAACACCACCTTGTCGCGGATATTGAGGCGCTGCCACAACTGGTGGGTCATGATGATTAATTCGGCGTCGATGTCGGCGCTGGCCATGCCAAAGGTTTCCACCCCTATTTGATGAAACTGGCGATAGCGGCCTTTTTGCGGGCGCTCGTAACGAAACATGGGGCCCATGTACCACAGACGCTGACGCTTGTTGTTGGCGATAAGCTGGTGCTCTTCACAGGCGCGCACACAGCTGGCGGTGCCTTCTGGGCGCAGGGTGAGGCTGCGTTCACTGCGTTCGAAGGTGTACATTTCTTTTTCGACGATGTCGGTGGCTTCTCCCACCGAACGCTTAAACAAACTGGTCTGCTCAACCAGAGGCATGCGAATTTCCTGATAACCAAAACCATCTAGAGTGGCTTTTACCTGCTCTTCTAGGTAGCGCCATACTGGGGTCTGACTAGGCAGGATGTCGTTCATGCCAATTAAGGCTTTAATTTTCTCTTGTGCCACTTTTTATCCCTTACACACCCACACTGACGGCGGGCATCATTTAACTATCTATGACAAACGATCTATTAGGTTTTAACGATGACGGCCGCGGCACGGGCTTCTTTTGCCGCCACTTTATCACGAATCAATTTTTCTAGGTTATCCACTAAGCCGTCATTGGTTAACTTGGAGGATGGCACCCCGTCTAGGTACAACAAGTTATTAGGGCTGCCACCGGTTAGACCTATATCGGTTTCTTTGGCTTCCCCTGGGCCGTTCACCACGCAACCTATGACCGACACATCTAGCGGCGTGAGAATATCTTCGACGCGCGCCTCTAGTTCATTCATGGTTTTCACCACATCGAAATTTTGACGAGAACAGCTCGGGCAGGCGATGAAGTTAATGCCCTTACTGCGCAACTTTAGGCTGCGCAAGATATCAAACCCCACCTTAATCTCGTGTACCGGGTCGGCGGCTAACGACACCCGCAAGGTATCGCCGATGCCATCCATCAATAACATGCCTAGGCCCACCGAGCTTTTCACGGTGCCGCTGCGCAGGCCACCGGCTTCGGTGATACCCAAGTGCAGTGGCTGCTCTATTTGCGTGGCAATCTGCCGATAGGCCGCCACCGTCATGAACACATCCGATGCCTTGAGGCTTAATTTAAAGTCGGGAAAGTTCAGGCGGTCGAGAATATCGATGTGGCGCATGGCGCTTTCCACTAAGGCATCGGGGGTGGGCTCGCCGTATTTTTTCTGTAGGTCTTTTTCTAGAGAACCGGCATTCACGCCGATGCGAATGGGAATGCCATGGTGACGAGCCGCATCCACCACCTGCCGAATACGATCTTCACGGCCTATGTTGCCGGGGTTGATGCGCAGACAATCGGCACCCAATTCGGCCACCCGCAAGGCGATTTTGTAATCGAAGTGAATGTCGGTAACCAGAGGGATGTTCACCTGCTTGCGAATCTCGGCGAAGGCTTCGGCGGCATCCATGCTCGGCACGCTCACCCGCACGATGTCGGCTCCCACCGCCACAAGTTCATTAATTTGCGCCACGGTGGCGGCCACATCACAGGTTTCGGTGTTGGTCATGCTTTGCACCGCGATGGGAGCATCGCCGCCCACCGGAACGTCACCCACCATAATTTGGCGAGATTTTCTGCGTTTAATAGGAGACTGACCTTGCTTATTCATAAC
>CAJXIK010000024.1 GCA_913054445.1 uncultured Bermanella sp. | reverse complement strand
ATGGAAATGGAAATGGAAATGAAAACAGTGACTGCGAAATTGTCTTGGGTGGCTGGGCCTTGGTTGTTGTGTATGAGCACGACGATTTACCTTTTCAAGTAACGAATATTTTCGATGGCTATAAGCCAGTTTTTAACAACACAGGGGAAATTATTTTAAGACTGAGCAACTTCATTGTGGCTCCCAACCCCACCGGAAAACATGCTCACATCACTTTTGAGGGTGACCCTGAATTGGGCAGTACGAAAGAGAACTTAAAGTTTCAAGGAAATCTCCTCACCGACACCTACAATCAGGCCCATGCTCAGTTTAACTCTGTATCTAATATATACGCAGGCAGTACACACTCAACCGACACCCTAGGTGTTGACGTGGACGCCTATGATATATCCTCCTATCTATCCCCGGGAAATACATTCGTTGAAACGTCATATGAGACCGGGGGTGATACCGTATTATTAATGGCTGAAGTTATCAGTGTATCCAACTTTCCCGTAGCCGACCTGGAAGTTAAGACCACCGCCCCCAACCAATGGCAAGCGAACAGCAGTGTGACCCAAAAGTTTACCGTCACCAATAATGGCCCCAGTGATGTGCCGAGCAATCGTAGTAATTTCACTGTCACTTTGCCAAGTAATTTAATTTTCGATGGAACCCAAGCCTCAAGCCACTGGTTATGCGATCAAGATGGTCAGCAACTGGATTGTATATATCAGGAAAAGCTGCGCAGTGGTTGGAGTGTTTATATTGATATAAATTTAATTGTGGGGGATGTGGCAAACAGTGATATTACTCTCAGTGCTAATGTTAATCATGACAATGGCAGCAACGATATTTTAGATAACGTACCTGACAACAACGCCATTGAGTTCACTGTAGCCATAAGTGCTGAACCGGTTATCGATTTATCGGCATCAAGTAAGCGCCCCATTCACGAAAACGGCGATTCTTTGCTAGCAGGTCAAACACTGAAATACATTATCACCATAGATGATGCCAGTGGCTTACCCGTTACCGGTATCAGCGTGATTGATAACCTGCCACTCAACATTAGCGGTTACACAATTACGTCTGCTTTGCCCCCTAATGCCGTCGATAACTCCACTTATAAAACAGTAGCCGAGCCCAATGTTATTAACCAATTAAGCATCAGCGGGCTTGACTTGGCGGACAATGGCACATTGGATATTGAGCTAGAGGTGTATATCAATACCGATGCACCCAAGGGGGCTTCACTGCAAAACACCGCCACCATCACTTACCAGACTGGCAACCCGGTATGGGTGGTAGATACCGGTAATATCACCGTGGTTGAATACGACCTTAACCTTTCCAGTAAACAAGGAACCGACCTTAATGGCGACACGGTCGAACAGGAAGACGTCATTCGCTATGTGATTAATATTAAAGATGCCGGAGGGCTCAGCATTAGCGGTTTGCAACTCACCGACCATCTGCCAGCCAACTTCAGTAGCTTTAGCATTGTTAGCATGCCAACCGGGGCCGTAGATAATAGTAATAAAGAGGGCGGTGATAACGGTAGTGGCCTCGTTAATATTAGTAATATTGATGTGGCGCTTGGTCAGGAGGTTCAGGTGATAATTGATGCCACCATCTCCAAGGATGCACCTCAAGACAGCTCCCTCATAAATACAGCCACCCTTACATTGGACAGTAGTAGCTGGACTATTATTTCAAACGAAATAATAGTCAATAAAGAGGTCGACATCAGTACTTCAGGAAATAAGCCTCTGTACCTTACTACCAGTGATTTAACCCGCATCATCCCCAGCACCGACCATCAATACAATATAACCGGAGGCAATAGCACTAGCTGGTCTCTCTCGCCCACATTACAAAGTGACCTCATACTTAATGCCGGTGATTTCCCTTTAAACCTCGTCATAGGGGGGACTGCGGGAAATAATAGTAACGCAGCCACGGTGACTGCGAGATTCTATTTCTCTAATGATGGTGGTGATTTTGAACTTAGCACAGCCACTTTCCCCAGTGCCGTGTACGACAATGGTGTTAAATACAATAAGGCCATCAATTTAAATATAAGCAAGCAAATAACCATTCCCTCGGGCGCAACGCTGCATCTAGACATCACTAATAATCACAGCGACGACACCATAGGCATTCACAGCTATAACGGTATTTTCTATAGTTCATTAATACTCAATGCCGCTACCGTTATCAATGTAGATAGCATCACCGTTTGGGATGCGCCATATGGCGATGTAAATGCAAGCGTCCTAACCGAGAAAGAAATAGGAGGTGATTTTTATATTCGCGTAGAGGTTACCGACCCATTTGGCGCATTCGACATAACCAAAGCAGATATTGTTTTAAGTAAAAATAACAGTGATGTTTATTATTCTAAAACGGTTGATGACACCGAAAATACTAACCTTCTGATATCACTGGCTGAGAATAAAAAGACGTATCAATTTCCAATCACCGTGTCAGACACCGAGAGCATCACCGGGTTCTGGAATATATACATCAAAGCATATGAAGGCATGGAGTCCGGTACAAAGCAGGTAACCCACGAACGCACTACCAGATTTTTAATTAAACCCTTTTATCCAATCATGACATTAAATAAAAGTGTTCGCGTTGTATCGGATCCTATAAACGCCTCTATTAACCCCAAAGCCATCCCTGGTGCTATTCTGGCCTATACCATACACGCAGAGAATTCAGGCAAAGGCAGCCCCGATAACAACAGCATTATTTTGCAAGATGAAATTCCCGCCAATTCTAAGTTTTTCATCGGCAATATAGACTGTGTAACAGCAGGGGCTGGGCCCATTTGCTTTATTGATGGGACTGGTAGTGACACCAGTGGTTTAACATATGCCTTTACTGGATTTGATGATGCCATAAATGGCGTTGATGATATAAGTTTTTCAAAAAGCGGCACGGATTTCAATTACCAACCCGATTTGGCAAATGGCGATTACGATGCAGAGATTCGTTTCATTCGTATCAACCCAAAAGGCGTTTTAAACAATTTACCTGAAGGTTCAGGCTATATACCTCAGTTTGATTTTAGTTATCAGGTTCAACTGCAGTAAAGAGAATCCTGAGGTGATTGCCGTAATGGATCACCTCATTCAGCATCGAATTGCGCCCCTGAAACTACCAACACTCTGACCTAGCAGCTCACAATTTTACTTCACCCTTGTCGCCGACGACGCTCCGCTCCCATGGCGGTTCATTTGGCTAATTTCAATATATTGGCGACACGACGACAGTAAATGTCGTAATTTTTCACGGGAGTAGTAGTGATTATTAAATGAAGCACTACAACCGAATAAGGTAGTTGACGTCTAATACAATGACGTTTCATCGACGCCCATTGCTTGGCTTGCTGTCGCCTTGCCAATAGCAGCGTTTAGCTCAAAGAAAATCCTGCTTAGACATAATACTCACACCAAGGGACATTCCCACCACGGCCTGTTAAGCTTTTGCTAGTTTGAATCATTATCGAGGCAGTAGGATGAACAAGCATCTAACTATCACAGATATCACC
This sequence comes from uncultured Bermanella sp., assembly GCA_913054445.1. Classification (GTDB taxonomy): domain Bacteria; phylum Pseudomonadota; class Gammaproteobacteria; order Pseudomonadales; family Oceanobacteraceae; genus Bermanella. The sequence continues at coordinate 10,461 of CAJXIK010000024.1, read as the reverse complement.
AAGCTGGCAGCATTGCATCGTATTTGGGCCACAGAAATGGACATCGTCGCCTCTAAAACTCGAGAGCTGTCAATCCTCAAAGAACGCCAGGTGGATGAAGTCAACGCCACTCTTAAGCGAGTGGCCATGGCCATCAGCTGCTAGCAAGAAACAAGAATTTAAGTGGGGCTCCTGCCTGAGCAAAGCCAAACTAGCTGCTAAGCCTCTATCATTGAGGACGTCAAAAATGCCGAGATAGCGCTTGGCTTGGGCCTTGGGTGTTAATGCTACGCCGCTATGAATGGGCGCTATGAGGCAGAGATTAGAGAGGGTACTGAAAGGAAAGATTGGCGATGAACTTGCTGCTAGCGGTGTTCGCTAGCAGCAAAAAAGACGATGAAAGCTTAACCCAGTACAGAGACGTCTTCGGCTTGTAGGCCCTTCTGACCATCCACCACGCTGAACTTAACACCTTGGCCTTCAGATAGTGAACGATGACCACTACCACGAATGCTTCTAAAATGAACAAAGACGTCGTCACCGTTATCACGGGTCACGAAACCAAAGCCTTTCTTCACGTTAAACCACTTAACGGTGCCACGCTCACGGCCATCGTCCACATCGGGTTCAACCAGAGTGCCGCTGCCACGACGCTTGCCGCTCGCCTGATTTAAAACCGACGTCGCCACCAACAGGGCCACAAACACCACCAACACCGCGGCTAGATAAGCGATACCAGCAGCAGGCTGCTGGGCAAATAGCCCCAACGCACTGCTTTGCATGCCATCACCTGCGGCGATAAAGGTAAAAATCTTGTTGCCTCCGGCCAGTGAAAACAGGGCTGCCATTAATGCAGGGGTGGGCACAGCCAATAACAAGCAAACTAAAACCTTTTTAAACCATGTATTTTGCATCTTAAACCTTCTTTAATTACGTAAATTGTCAGTAGTTCTACAAGCTTGGTGTATAATTCAGCCAAGTATGTGTATCTAATATGAATTCGCTTTAAAAATCAATACGATAGAAACTATGGCCAATACCGACCAAGAATCAATAGACGATCTACAGATGCGCATCGCATTTTTAGAGCAAAATCAGGATGAGCTAAACGATATCCTCACCCGCCAGCAAGCCCAAATCACCCTCATGGAACGGGCTCTACGCCATCTCAGCTCACGCATTAACGAAGTGGGCAATGCCGCCGTAAGAGGCAGTGAGGAAGAGTCCCCACCTCCGCATTATTAACAAGATTCCCCATCGTTGCGGGCTTAATTAAGGTAATTATTTTGGCTATGCTGCTGTCCCTCGTAAACGGCATGTTTCGGCGCTTACTGAAGCTCTGGGTAAAGAGCGATGTGGTGGGAGCAGCCGAGGCCCAGCGTAACGGCCTCGACCTAAATCAGCCCATTTTTTACGCCCTGCCGCAGCGCTCTTATAGCGCCAGCCTCGTGCTCGATATTGTCACCCGTCAATTCAACCTCCCCCTAGCCATGGAGCCAATAGAGATAGGCGGCATGGCGTTTAAGAATCGCATCGTCTACTTATCACAAGCGGAAGGCAGTTGGTTGCGCCGTCGCTTCACCCCCTACTTACACCCCAGCGTGCCGACGATGCTCAGCATATGCCAGCAGCAGCCCCACATTAATGTGCAGGTGGTACCGGTCAACGTATTTTGGGGCAGAGAGCCCAACAAAGAAAAAAGTCTCCTCAAGATTTGGCTGGGAGACAGCTGGGCGGTCATCGGCCCCCTGCGTCGCCTCATGAGTATATTGCTCAATGGCCGCCATACCTTTGTGAACATCAGCAAGCCCCTATCTATAGAGACCCTGCTCAGCGAAAATCCGGGCATGACGTCTCAGCGTTTAATTCGTAAGCTAGGTCGGGTATTAAGGGTGCACTTCAGGCACACCCGCAGCGCGGTGATTGGCCCAGATTTAAGCCACCGCCGCACCCTAGTACACAGGTTAATACGTAAACCCATCGTGCAGGCCGCCATCGCCAACCTGATGCAAGAGAAAGGCATCGGCCATGAGAAAGCCACCGCCCAGGCCATTAAATACGGCAACGAGATTGCCTCCAACCAAAGCCACAGCACCATTCGCTTCATGTCCATCATCCTCAACTGGGTCTGGAACACGCTCTATAACGGTGTCAATGTGCGCCACATGGACAAGCTAAAAGACATCTACCAAGACAACGAAATCATCTATGTGCCCTGCCATCGCAGCCACATAGATTACCTACTGCTGTCTTATGTCATGTATAAAAATGGCATAGTGCCACCACAGGTGGCGGCGGGCATTAACCTTAACATGCCCGTACTCGGGCCTATCTTGCGGCGCGGGGGCGCCTTTTTCATGCGCCGCAGCTTCAAGGGCAACCCCCTCTACAGCGCTATTTTCGATGAATATCTACACGCCATCTTCACCTCGGGTTACAGCACAGAATACTTTGTCGAAGGGGGCCGCAGCCGCACCGGGCGCACCCTTAAACCCAAGGCGGGCATGATCGCCATGACCGTGCGCAGCTTCTTACGGGACAGCCATAAGCCTATTATTTTTATGCCCATCTACGTGGGTTACGAAAAAGTATTTGAGGGCAACACTTACCTAGGTGAACTGCGCGGCAAGGCCAAACAGAAAGAATCGATTTTGGGCATATTCAAAACGCTGAAAGACCTGAAGAAAAATTTTGGCCAGGTGCACCTGACTTTTGGCGACCCCATCAAACTGGACGACTACCTAGAGTCCCACCACCCAAACTGGAAAGAACAGGATCACGGCGCAGATTTTCGCCCGCCGTGGGTCAAGCCGGTGGTTAACAGCCTAGCCCTAGAAGTGGCTACGCAAATCAACAAGGCGGCCAGCCTTAACCCCATTAACCTTGTGTCGCTGGCACTGCTGGCCACCCCCAGACAGGCCATGGATGAAGAAACCCTAGCGCAGACGCTTAATCTGTATGCAGATTTAGTCCGCAGCATGCCCTATAGCACCCTCACTGATCTGCCAGAGGGCAGCGGCCAGGACTGGATACACTACGCCGAGAACCTGCAAGCCATCGAGCGTCTCCAGCACCCACTGGGGGACATTATCTCGGTGGATGCAAGCCAGGCGGTCATGCTCACCTACTACCGCAACAACGTGATTCACGTATTTGCCATCCCCTCCATGCTGGCGTGTTTATTCATCAACAATCGCACCATGCAACGCCAGGAGGTCATTCGTTTTGCCCGCGCCATTTACCCCTATTTGAAGGCCGAGTTATTTTTACATTGGCAGGCTGATGACATCGAGGCATTAATAGAGCGCTGGATTCAGCTGTTTATTGACAAAGGTTATCTGCATGAAGACGGCACACAACTCGTGCGCCCCGCGCGCAACGGCCACCATTTCAGCATGCTGCCCATGCTCTCCGAGCTGGTAATTAAAATCCTCGAGCGCTACTACATCGCCATCGCCCTGCTGCAACGCTCGGGTTCGGCTACCCTAAGCAAGGATGGCATCGTAAATAACTGCTCGTTAATGGCCCAGCGCATCTCCATCTTGCACGGCCTTAATGCCCCCGAGTTTTTTGATAAGTCCCTGTTCAGAAATTTGATTGATGAGTGGTTAGAGCGCGATGTGCTGACGCTAAACGATGAAGGCAACATTGTATTTGCTCAGCAGATCGAAGACATGGCCAGTGATGCCAAAATATTACTGGCCGAAGACTTACGCCACAGTATCTTGCAGGTGACGCGAGCAAAGACGCCTCATTAGGTGCCTATAATTACGCTTGCTTCTTCTTATTGAGGCCCTGTGCAAATTGATGACGCAGCTGCAAATACCTAGGGGTTAGGCCCACATCTTCGTATAGTGGGTCGCCCATTTCATCCACGGCAACAACCTTGCTGCCCGCTTTATAGGGCATTTGCCGCTCCACTTCATCCAGCGCCACCTCAATAAGCTGCGTCACCACCTCGTTTTTATCCATACCAGGGTACAAGCTGGCCAACGCCTCGAGCCGAGCCGCATCGCGACGCGGTAAACGTATCTGATACTTCTCCTCCCCATCATCTTGATGACACGTGGATTCCCATGAGCTCATTAGCTCCCTTACCTTCATTTTTCGCTCCCCTTATTCGCCACAGCCTAGAATATAAGTTTAGTCCAGCCTGCCCCTCATGGCTGTGGAATACACAAGTTTTTAGCGTTTATTTTACGCTTAACCGGCCGTCACTTAATGTCTAAATAAAGCGGCTATTCACGACAAAATAGCTACACTTACGTTAAGCGCCATCTGCTAGATTGCCGCCTAAAAAATGGAGTCCTAGTATCATGGAAGCATTGCTGGATAGCGCACTCAAAGAAAATGTACGCCTGTTGGGAGACTTACTCAGCGAGGTCATAGAGGCCGATAGAGGGGCCGATTTTGTTGAGAAAATCGTTCACATTCGCACCCTCGCCAAACAGGCCAGGGCCAGCCAACAGACTACCCCCATCGAACTCATTCACGCCCTTAACCGCCTCGCCAACGATGACATTACCCCCATCACCCGCGCCTTCAATCAGTTTCTAAATTTAGCCAACATCGCCGAGCAATATCACGACGTGGTGCGCCGCCAACAGAGCCAGCAGCCCGCCCAGCAGCTGCGCGAGATCTTGCAGAAGCTGACCCAGAAACTCAGTAAAGAAGAGGTCTCGCAGCGCTTGGAGCAACTGCAAATTGAGTTGGTGCTCACCGCCCACCCCACCGAGGTGACGCGGCGTACCCTGATTCAAAAATACCAGCTCATTTTTCAGGCGCTCAATCGGCTCGACGCTCAACCCCGCCCCCCTGAGCGCCAGGCCATCCTCCTGGAAATAAAGCAGATCATTGCGCAAATCTGGTATACCGATGAAATACGCCATGCTCGCCCCTCCCCTGAGGATGAAGCCAAGTGGGGCTTTGCGGTCATCGAGAGCTCGTTATGGCAGGCGCTGCCGGATTTTTATCGCGACCTCGAGCAGCAGTTACTCAGCCAGGGCCTGCCTCCCTTGCCCATAGACGCCCAACCCTTGCGTTTTTGCTCGTGGATGGGGGGCGACCGCGACGGCAATCCCAACGTCACCGCTAAGGTCACCGCTAGGGTGATTCACCTAGGGCGCTGGATGGCGGCCGATTTATATCTACGGGATGTGCACACTCTCATAAACGAGCTTTCTATGCAGGCATGCAACCCCATCCTTAGTGCCGTGGTGGGAGATGTGCATGACCCCTACCGTTGCCTGTTGAGCCAGCTTAAAAAACGCCTCAAGGAAACCCGCGCTTGGGCCAAGGATGCCCTCAAGCAACAGCCAAGTTTAACGGCACAGCCCCCACTCCATCATGTTTCCAGTTTAATCGAGCCCCTTAAACTGTGTTACGACTCACTCGTGGATTGCGGCATGGGCATCATTGCCAATGGCAAGTTACTCGACACCCTGCGTCGCGTGAACACCTTTGGCCTCACCCTGTGCCCCCTAGACATTCGCCAAGAGAGCAGCCGCCACGCACAGGTGTTCGAAGAACTCAGCGCCTATTTGGGTTTGGGCGAATACCAGCAATGGGATGAACAAAAAAAGCAGCATTTTTTAATCACTGAGTTACAAAATAAGCGGCCCTTATTGCCTGAGCACTGGCAACCCAGCGACGACGTACAGGAGGTATTGGATACCTGCCGAGTGGTGGCCAATCAGCCACCAGATTGTTTTGCCAGCTACGTGATATCCATGGCCAGCCAAGCCAGCGATGTGCTGGCGGTGGCCTTGCTACTAAAGATGTGTGGCCGCAGAACCCCTATCCCCATCGTTCCCCTATTCGAAACCCTAGATGATCTTACCGGAGCCAAGGGCTGCATCGATGCCCTGCTGCGCTTACCTTGGTACCAAGAATATTGCCAAGGCGAACAGATGGTGATGGTGGGTTACAGCGACAGCGCCAAGGATGCTGGGCAACTGGCCGCCTGCTGGGCGCAATATAAAGCCCAAGAAGAACTGGTGAAAGTGTGCGCGCAACACCAGGTTCGCCTGATGCTATTTCATGGTCGCGGTGGCACCGTAGGCCGAGGCGGCGGCCCCGCCCATGGGGCTATCTTGTCGCAACCACCGGGCTCGGTGTTAGGGCGCATTCGAGTCACCGAACAAGGGGAGATGATTCGCTTCAAATTTGGCAATGCCCAAGTGGCCCAGCGCTCCTTACAGGTTTACATGTCGGCGGTGTTGATGGCCAGCGAGTTTCCGCCCCCACAGCCCAAGCCCCAATGGCGGCAACATATGGAAGAACTCTCCCAGTGTGCGCTGCAAGGCTATCGTCAGGTGGTGCGTGAAGACCCCGACTTCGTAGACTACTTTCGCGCGGTCACCCCCGAGCTAGAATTAGGAAAACTGGCCCTCGGTTCTCGTCCGGCTAAGCGCAACCAGGGCGGCGGCGTAGAAAGCCTGCGCGCCATCCCCTGGATATTCGCCTGGATGCAAATTCGCTTAATGCTACCCGCCTGGCTGGGCAGTGAGTGTGCCCTGCAAAACCACATAAAGGCGGGAAAATTATCCCAATTGCAGGACATGACCCAGCACTGGCCTTTTTTTCAGACCTTCATGGACATGCTCGAAATGGTGCTCAGTAAAACCGATGGTGCCATCAGTGAATTTTATGAAAGTCGGCTGTTGCCAGCGCCACCAGAGCTCGGCGCGCAATTACGCCTCAGGCTACAAACGGCCATAGAGCAGGTGCTGTTGGTCAAACAACAACAAACATTATTGCAAAACAGCCCGCTCATTCATCAATCCATGGCGGTACGCAACCCCTACACCGACCCACTGCACTACCTACAGGCCGAACTGTTACACCGCACCCGTCAGCCAAGCCCAGAGCATTTCCAAGAGCTGGAGCACGCCCTCAAGGTGACCATGGCGGGAATCGCCGCCGGCATGCGCAATACTGGCTAGGCCTATTTATGGCCTATTGCCCAGTAAACTAGCGGTTTATAGTGAATCTAACGACATTATCCGCCCCCCCGTAACAGCCCATTACGTCCAACATCCTACACAGCCCACTTGCCCTCAACACTGCGGTCGGGTATCGTGGGCGTTTTTTTAAGCTAAGCGATTGTTTTTTAACCAGTTAGTAAATGACATTGCTGGCCAGCTGCCGTCACGGAGCCATGCCCAAATTAGCTTGTAGCGGCTTAAGCCGAAACCTCAGGCCCATTTGGATATTGATTCGAAACGACCATAGGAAACATTAATGCGCATTATTTTGTTAGGTGCCCCAGGCGCCGGTAAAGGTACCCAAGCACAGTTTATTTGTGAAAAATACAGTATCCCGCAAATCTCCACCGGAGATATGCTGCGCGCGGCGGTGAAAGCCGGCACGCCACTGGGTAAGCAGGTTGCAGAAATCATGCAGACCGGCGGTCTAGTATCTGACGAACTCATCATCTCTTTGGTGAAAGAACGCATCAGCGCAGACGATTGCGCCAACGGTTGCCTGTTCGACGGTTTTCCGCGCACGATCCCGCAGGCAGAAGCCATGATCGAAGCCGGTGTGGAAATCGATTACGTGGTAGAGATTGACGTGGCCGACGAAGAAATTGTGCAGCGCATGGCTGGCCGTCGCTTCCACCCCGCCTCGGGTCGCACCTACCATGTCACCTATAACCCGCCAAAGGTAGCAGGTAAGGATGACCAAACCGGCGAAGACTTAGTGCAGCGCGAAGACGATGCCGAAGATACCGTGCGCAAGCGTTTGGCCGTGTATCACGAGCAAACACAACCCTTAGTTGGATTCTACAAGGGCCTTAACAGCGACAACGCACCAAAGTATGCACACATCCCAGGTGTGGGCACGCTGAACGATATTCGTGATGCCATGTTTAAAGCCATCGCGTAATATTGTTGGCCATCATCGCTAACCAAAAAAAGCCAGCTTAACCGCTGGCTTTTTTGTCTCTGCTGCAACGAATCCGCTTAGCGAGAACGCCGTAAACATGATATGCCTCGTACATAATTATTTCTAAATGGCATATCATACCCAAAATTAAATTCCTTTGAGCACGTTACATGTCACAAAAAAATGCCATCGTCTTAGTGAATTTGGGCACCCCAGACGCGCCCACAAAACCGGCCGTCCGTAGATTTTTAAAAGATTTTTTATGGGATGACCGCATCATAAAGCGCACCCCCCTGTGGTGGATGATATTAAACGGCATCGTGTTAAATACTCGCCCCAAGCGAGTGGCCAAACTATATGCCAGCATCTGGCAAGGCGACAGCCCTATTCGCACCATTGGTTATCAGCAAAGAGACGCCTTGCAAGCCCTATTAAAGGATAAGGCCCGCGTCATGCTGGCCATGACCTACGGCCAACCTTCCCTGCAAGACTGCCTGGCAAGCCTCGCCGATGACCACATTGAAAAAATTATTGTGCTGCCATTATTTCCACAGTATTCAGCCACCACCACCGCCGCGGTGTTCGACCAAGTAGCCGACTTTATTAAACAAACCCGCAACATCCCCGAAATCCAGCTCATTAAAGATTATCACCAGCACCCGAGTTATATCGAAGCCTTGGCCAGCAGCATAGAAAGCCATTGGCAAAAAAAGGGTAAGAGTGAAAAGCTATTGCTCTCTTTTCACGGCATTCCACAGGTATACGTGGACAAGGGCGACCCATACGCCCAACAAGTAAAAGCCACCGTAGATAAATTGGCACAGAGATTAAAACTGGCCGAGTCAGAATACCAGTTATGCTTCCAGAGCCGCTTTGGCCCCACGCAATGGCTGCAACCCTACACAGATAAAACCTTAGAAGAATGGGCAAAATCTGGCGTAAAAAGCGTCGATATTATTTGCCCGGCTTTTAGTGCCGACTGTTTAGAGACCCTAGAGGAGATTAGCGAAGAAAATAAATTACTGTTTATCCATAACGGCGGCGAACAATATCACTATATCCCAGCATTAAATCATGATGAATTACACATAGACCTGATGAAGCAACTGGTCACGCCCTGCTTATCCTAGCGCCCGTATAAAACTGAGTTTCATTTTCTAGGCAATGCCTCTTCAACTTAAAAGCTGAAAAGGCATTTTTTATTCTTTTAGCAACGCCTACTAAATTTTCACAATCCCCTGTTCGTTAGTATTGTTTTGCGCCAACATTGGAACTTTGCCAGCGATTAAGTCGTTTTTTTCAAAAAAAACCTTTATTTTCACCTTAAGACTTTGCTCTTATCTTTTTTTAGACTATTTTTTTATTGATACTCCTTCCTCAACAAAAGGAAATTATTATGGCTAAAGCTCGTAAAAAAGCCGTCGTGAAAAAACGCGTTGCCAAAAAAACAGCCGCCGTTACATCCCCTGCGCTAACAAAGGCAGCCAAGGCGACTGATAAAGCCAACAAGGCCGTTGCAGATACCACGGCAAAAATATCTGCCGCCAACAAAAAACTGGCAACGGCTCGTAAAAAAGCCTCTGCAACCGGCACCGCTGCCGCTAAAAAAGCCGTGCTCGCTGCGCGCGCGGCGCTTGCCAAACAAAAGGCATCCCTTAGCACCGCTAAAGACGAAGTACGTTCGGCCAAGAAAATAGCTCAGGTCGCGAGCATCGAAGCCAAGGCCATGGCCGCCGCCGCCGCTGCCGCCGAAGCCATAACCGCGTTTGAAGCCACCTTGGCCGAAAAAGCGGAGGCCGACCTAGTGAAAGCCAGCGCCGCCTTCGCTGTCAAGTGGCGTGCCGCTCGGGGGCGTAAGGACGCTGCCAAGGTAAAGGCGAAGGCTAAAAAATCGGCCACTAAGGATAAGGCCACCGCCAAGAAGGTCGCCGCCAAGCTCAAGTCGCTGGCAAAGCCTGCCAAGAAAAAGCCTGCCAAGAAAAAACCGGCCGCCAAGAAGAAAGCCAAGAAGTAACGCGCATCACCCTAGGTACATTGAGTAAAAGCCGATACTGTCGAATAGCATCGGCTTTTTTTATGAAGGTGACGAGCACGCTTGCTAGGTCTAAACATCGCCTGCCAGCAAAACTTCAACGCCAAAGACCCCATATCCATGGGCAATATGCTAGACTCCCCCTCCCTGTTTTTACTCAGTATTAAGACCCATGCATATGGCTAACTTGCTTGTTATTGAAGCCGCCAGCGACAGCTGCTCCATAGCGTTACAAATAGATAACCGCATTCTTGAGCGCCTAGAGACGGCACCGCGCATGCACAGCCGCTTGCTGTATCCCATGTTAAACGACCTCATGGCCGAGGCAGGCATCAACCCCACACAACTGGATGGGGTGGTATTTGCTCAGGGGCCAGGCTCGTTTACCGGTTTACGCATTGCCGCCGCCACCGCCCAAGGCATAGGTTTCGCCTGTGATATTCCGCTCATGGGGGTGTCTACCTTGCAAGCCATGGCCACGCAGACGCACAGCGAACAGCGAAGCCTGCAGGTTATTTCCATCATGGATGCGCGCATGCATGAATTGTATGTGGGCTTCTATG